>JAAYLM010000330.1 GCA_012521915.1 Oscillospiraceae bacterium
ATTCTCACTATACTTCTGTAGAATTGAATTACTGCCGTCAGGCAGAATTCATCTCAGGAGGAAAGAGAATGACCGACTATGTAACAATCATCAGGGCTGTGTACAGCGGACTCAGCCAGCGACAAGTAGCAGCAACCTACAAGGTATCGAGAAATACCGTAGCGCTGCTTGTCCAACAAGTAAAAGCCAGTGGATGGCTGACCCTGGACGATCTGGAATCTGTGGATAATGCCGCCATATCAGAAAAGCTGAATAAAACAGCGAGTTCGACGCGTGATGTGACATTCACAATGCCGGATTATGAGTACGTGCATCAGGAACTGGCCAAACCCCATGTCACGCTGAAACTGCTCTGGGAGGAATATGTCGAAGCCTGCCAGCAAAACGGCGAACGGTTTTACATGGAGACACAGTTCCGACAGTACTATCACAAATTCGCCCGAGTCCACAAAGCCACTATCCGACTGGAACATAAACCTGCGCTGTCGATGGAGGTCGACTGGGCCGGCACGAAGCTTGGATTTTTTGACACTGAAATGGGAAAACTGGCAGAAGCCTCGTTGTTTGTTGCCGTTTTGCCCTGCAGTCAGCTCATCTACGCTCAGCCGTTTCGGGATGAAAAGATGCCGTCATGGATCGCCGGCCATGTTCATGCCTTCGAGTATTTCGCCGGTGTTCCCAAAACACTGGTCCCAGATAACTTGAAGACCGGAGTCAGGCAATCCGGATTTTACGAACCGGAACTCAATCACACCTATCAGGAAATGGCCGCTCACTACGGAACCGTGATTTTACCGGCACGGGTAAGAAAACCAAAGGATTATCTTCAAAACCACATTATCTTCAAAAGCGGTGAAATTTCTTAAAACAACGGGATCACGCCGCATATAATTGAAGATAATATTCTATATATGGGGTTATCCTTAAGACAGCCTGGTACGGGCAAAAGGAGGGTAACACCATGATTAAATTAGAAAACGTAATCAACACTATTTTGCAGCAGTTAGAACATGAACAGGCCAATGAAACGTGGAAATCCAGACGACGATACTTCAATCAAATGCTCAAGTGTGCTAGATTACTTGGCATAACAGAGCCATGTGCTAAGTTGTATGATGCATTTATAGCAGATGATAATAATTCGTGTGAACGCCATGCAATGCATATTCGTTGCGTAAAACTAGTTGACGCATTTGCAGGTACAAAAGCCAAAGATGCACAAGGCATCATGTTCAATGAACCACCACTACCGGATGAAACTGCAGTCAATGCATTTTTTCAGGACCGGAAATTTCCGATTACAGGTGATGTGCAAATTGATCAGCTCATTGTTAAGGCTGAAATAGAAATGCGATATCTTCATCTTACAGATTCAACGATCGGTCAATACAAGCATTCATGGATGGGCATACGACGATATTTCTATAATGCTGGTGTTGACGGTTATAGTGAATCATTACTGAAATGCTACATTAAGCAAAGAAGCATGCAATTTAGTAACGGCTCCATAAAGGAATGGAAGTGGAAAATAGACCGTAAGGCTGCACTTGTCTTAATGGAAGTTGCAAAAACAGGGTGCTTCATTTGGAAATTAGTCAACCGAGATGTCAGTGGCAGCAGCGTGCAAATAGAATCTATTCGTTCAAAGTATCTTGATTCACTAAGACAGCGCAATCTCAGCAGATCCACAATCGATCTATACGATTATGTATTTCGCAAATTCATAGCATTTGCTGGAATAGAGACCCCAAAAGATTTGCAGGCTCTTTTACCCCCAAAGATCCACCTTGCCATAACCAAATTTGCAGGTTGCTGCAATAGAAGAAGTATGGCGACCATACTGCCCATCTTGCGATCACTGTTGACCTTCTTTCATACTACCGGTATAGCAAAAAAAAATTTGTCTGGCATCGTGATGGGTTGTTTTGTTCAGCGAAGCTCAGTTGCTGCGTATCTCTCTGAAAAAGATCAGGCTGAACTGGTCGCACAACTTGAAAAAGAATCTAAACGTAACAAAGCAATCATTCTACTTGCTATGCATTTGGGATTACGTGATTGCGATATATGCAACCTGACATTTCAGTCGATTGACTGGCAAAATGACAAGATTAGCTTAGTTCAAACTAAAACAGATGAGCCGATCACGTTGCCATTACTTCCGGATATAGGCAATGCATTGATGGACTATATCCTGAATGAGAGACCAAAGCGGACTGACCATTACCCATATATCTTCCTGCGTGAAAAGGCACCACACCACAAATTATCTACCGTTTACTTAATCTGCTCCAAGCTTTTCAGCTTATTGGAAATCAAGCCGATAAACGGCAAATCTAAGGGCGTAAAACTTTTTCGGTACTCCATAGTTCATAAACTTCTAGCAGCTAAAGTACCTCACCAAGTCATTACTGATGTACTTGGACACACATCAAAGGAGTCTGATAAACCTTATCTTTCTATGGAGGATTCCATGCTCAAAATGTGTGCACTGGATCTTTCTGTTATAGGTCGGATTTCATGGAAGGAAGGTGCTTTAAATGGCTGATTATGTGTTTAAAAGCCACCTTGATATCTGCATAAAGAATTTCATTAACCAGAAACACTCGTTAGGTTATCCCTACCAGTCATCGGCCCGATTACTTTATCATTTTGATCTGTTTGTTGCTGAGAACTTCTCCACCGAAAGAACAATCACACGAGATATGTGTTCTGCTTGGATTCGTTCAAAACCTGGAGAACATCCAAACAGTCTGTTAAGGAGAGTGACGCCGGTAAGACAACTTGGTAAATACATGAAAGGTCTTGGATATGACGCTTACATCATTCCAGGCTATATACCGAATAAGCAAATTAAGTATGAAGCACATATTTATACGGTTACCGAACTAAAAGCTTTTTTTCAGGCCATTGACCAATGCCCACCTTCGCCATTTTCTCCGACTAGAAGGTATGTCATACCAGTTATTTTTCGGATGTTATACTGCTGCGGATTACGCAGTTCAGAAGCACGTTTGTTGAAAAGAGAAGATATTGATCTGGAAACAGGAAAGATATTTATTCGTGAGTCCAAGGGTTGGAAAAGCAGGATCGTATATATGAGTGATGATTTACTGGATGTATGCAGAGAGTTTGATTCGGTCATGGAATCCATCTTTCCGACCAGGCAAGCATTCTTCCCTAACAAAAACGGAGATTGCTTCTCTTTTTCAATAATTGACAGCTGGTTTCATGAGTTCTGGGATAAGCTGCCTGAATCGGATGCAGTCATTGGAAATCCTGCAAGGGTTCACGACCTAAGGCATGGCTATGTCATTCACCGGTTGAATCAGTGGGTAAAGGAAAATAAGGATATAAAGGGGCTTTATACTTACTTGAGTGAATATATGGGACACTCCAATTACGCAGATACTGATTACTATCTATCACTTGCAGAAGAATTTTACCCTGAGATGGAACAACGACTTATGTCAGTGAATGCAGACATTCTGCCAGAGGTGTATCATGAAGAGAAATGAAATGCACTTTTACCAGCTACTCCGCGACTACCTAACTGATTATCTTATTACCAAAAGAAATTTCAGCGACAAAACAGTCAGAACCTATCGGCAATCAATTAATCTATTGCGTTTATATTTACGTGATGAAAAAAACATAAATTTTGATCAGATAGGTTTTTCTTGTTTTTCTAGAAGCAGTATTTATGATTTTCTTATTTGGCTCAAAAATAATCGCAAGAATTCAGCTCAAACACTTAATCTTAGATTGTCAGCCATTAAATCATTTTTGAAATATTGCAGTGAAGAAGATATTGAACTCACACCTATTTACCTAGACGTTGCAGGCATCCATTCATTCAGGGGAGCTAAGCAGCCATGTGTTGAGTATCTGCTACAGACACAACTAAAACTCTTATTTTCAGTGCCCGATGTGACAACCAGACTTGGCAGTCGTGATCGTTTTTTCATGATCTTTGCTTATGAAACAGGTGCGAGAATGCAGGAACTACTTGACCTACGGTTGCACTGTATCATCCGTGGTGACAATAGTGTTCGGCTAAAAATACATGGTAAGGGAAATAAAACAAGGTATGTTCCTCTTCTTGGTTCAACAGTAAAACATATGGATGCCTATCTTGAAGGATTCCATAAAGATAGTTCTAGTGATGCATTTCTGTTTTACACCATTCATGATTTACAGAAGACACAGATGAAACCTGGAACAGTTGATTATTTTTTAAAGAAATATGGAAAACTTGCTCTCGAAATCGATAATAGGTTTCCGGAAACATTGCACGCTCATATGTTCAGGCATAGTATCGCAATGACTATGTATAAAAAAGGGATCCCGATCTCTTACATTAGAGACTTCTTGGGCCACAGCAGTATTGAAACGACGAGTATATATTCTTACGCAGATGAAGAAACCATCACAAATGCATTAGAGTCTGTTAATTTTGAGGGCATAATTGGTAAAACAGTTACCAGGCAGAAAAAATGGAAGGGCAAGGAGCAGTATCTACTTGATTTTTGTGGACTAAGCTAATTTATTATCTTCAAAATTTGGCGGAACTGCTTTGCATCTAAAGGCGGTTCCGCCGAAACTGAAGATAATATGGTTTTGAAGATAATCCTTTATATCTTCAATTGAAGATATCAAAGA
>JAAYLM010000331.1 GCA_012521915.1 Oscillospiraceae bacterium
GCACTGATCTTGATGGGCGCCATCCGGGAGATTCTGGGCAACGGGACCATCCTTGGTTTTGGCCTGCCAGGTCTCCAGGCTGGTGGCTATTTTGAACCAATGCTGATTATGATCCTGCCACCAGGCGGCTTTTTCGTCTTTGGTGTTTTGATCGCCCTGGCTCAGCGCATGTCCAAACGTTTTGAGAATAAGGATGCAACTGATGATGATATCTGCGCCGGTGCTATATCAGACCAGGCTGCCTGCTTGCTTTGCGGCGGTTGCAGTTTCGGCCGGTGCGGCCCGCAATCGGCTGATCAGGCAGAGGCGGAAATGCGCCGTATGGCTGCCCGTTCCCTTCAGAAGGATGCTGAATCCGGGAATAAAGGAGGTGCCAAGTCATGAGAGAGCTACTGATTATTCTCTTCAGCGCTATACTGGTCGATAACTTTGTTCTGTCGAAATTCCTGGGCGTCTGCCCGTTCCTCGGTGTCTCAAAAAATCTGAAAACAGCCATGGGCATGAGCATGGCCGTTATTTTCGTCATGCTGCTGGCCACCATGATCACCTGGCCGGTTTACCATCTGCTGCTTTGGCCAAATGATCTTGGCTATCTGCAGACAGTCTTGTTCATCCTGGTCATCGCCGCACTGGTCCAGCTTATCGAGATATTCTTGAAAAAAGTGGTTCCGCCTCTCTATCAGGCACTGGGGATCTATCTGCCGCTGATCACAACCAACTGTGCTATCCTGGGTGTTGCGATCCTCAACATCGATGAAGGCTATAGCTTTGTCGCCGCACTGGTAAATAGTTTGGGTGCCGGTGTTGGCTTCATGCTGGCCTTGTTTCTTTTTGCCGGGATACGCAGCAAGGTTGATCATGCCGATGTTCCCAAGTTTTTCAAAGGCTTGCCAATCACTCTGGTTTCAGCAGCGCTTGTTTCCATATCCTTTTTTGGCTTCAAGGGCTTGATTGAGAAGCTGTTCGGCTGAGTTCACAACAGGCAAACCATCAGGAGGTCCCGCTCATGTACATCATCTGCGCTATGCTTTCATTAAAGGCCATTCTGCTGCCAACAGCGATCGGCGCGGCCATTGCCCTGGTGCTTGGCCTGATTCTGGTGGTTGCTTCCAGAGTCTTCGCCCTTCCGGTCGATGAAAAACTGGAAAAGATCAGAGCAGCATTACCCGGTGTCAACTGCGGTGCTTGCGGTTATTCCGGCTGTGACGGTTATGCCATGGGTTTGCGGGATGGCGATCCGGATGCCACCAAATGTCCGGTAGGAGGCAACGAAACAGCCGTGGAACTGGCAGAGATACTCGGTATGGAACCGCCTTCTTTTTTGCCCGAGGTGGCCTATATCTTTTGTCAGGGAACCGAGGAGCACACGCAGAAGCGTTTTGATTATTCCGGAGTTATCAGCTGTGCTGCCGCTCACGGACTTTTTTCCGGTCCGAACTCCTGTACCTACGGCTGTATGGGTTTTGGTGATTGTGTCGCGGTTTGTCCCTACGACGCCATTTATCTGTCAGGAGGAATCGCCCATATCGACAGCAGCCGCTGCAAAGCCTGCGGTTTATGTGTCAAAGCGTGTCCGAAAAACCTGATTGAGATTGTCCCGCGTCACTATAACGCCTATTCAGTTTCCTGCCGAAATCACTGGCCGGGAGCACAGACCCGAAAAAACTGCAAGGTTGGCTGCATTGGCTGCACACGCTGCTTCAAGGTCTGTCCGTCTGGCGCCATTACCATGGACGATTCGCTGGCTGTCATTGATCCGTTCCTTTGCACCCACTGCAACAAATGCCTGGAGGTCTGCCCGACTAAAGCGATCGTTCGTGGCCTTATGTTGGGGATGGATGATGAAGGGCGACCGATTCGCTCCCGCTCAGCAGATGATCCGGTAACGCCGACCAAACCACTGGCGCAGTTGGCACCAAAAACGAAGGTCTGATGAAACACTTCACATGTTTGGACGATGTGAGAAGATCTCAATCAGACAAGGAAACTCGCTGAGTTATATGGATTATAATAGATTGAACATCAGTCAAAAACTTGCTTTTTCCCTATCTCTATGTTATGATTTTTTGTGCGCGTTTCGCAGCAAACGCATAGGAGGTGTATAAGATGGCAAAGTGTGATATCTGCCAAAAAGACATGTTTTTCGGCAGGAAAATCAGCATCACCCGTTCCCAGATTTCCCGCAGGGCTCTGGTTCGGCAAAAAGCAAATGTTCGCCAGGTTCGGGTTGTTGTTGACGGTACGCCCAAAACCATGCATGTCTGCACAAGGTGCCTCCGGTCCAACGCGGTCAAGAGGGCCTGACACCGCGTTGTCGACTTATAGTCGCTGCACGGAACGTCAAGCAGAAAATGCCAGATAAGCGTGTCTATAACAGGACACGCTTTCTCTCTGCTTTCAGACATTATTTAAACTAGGGAAAAAGCCGCCGAACCACCAGAATGCGCTGCCAGATATCCTTATTTTCAGCGAGATTCATCAGACGGATCGTTGTTTGTTCAGGTCGGGCGAAAATCATTTGTCCTTCCCCCAGGTAGATTGCCAGCCCAGCAGCTTCTTTCTGTATCATACTATCTGCTATGATCATCAAGTCTCCGGGCAGCAGCGTGGTTAGATCAGGCAACCCTTCGGTTTTGGATATCATAAAAGGTACAGGTTTTCCGGCTTTTTCCAGTCCGCTGAGGGTTCGCGGCACCTGCAGGCCATTAACCTGTGCTGACAACCGGGTGATGCCGGCTGGGGAGATACCGCGGATCGTCTGACCATTTTCCATGTAGGTTACTTGAAGAAAAGACAATGCGGTATTGCAGAAGGCCTGTCTCAGATCATGAGGTTGCTGAAGTTCACCATCTGCCGGCAGAATCACAACACCATCGTCACTGATCCAGCCTGATGTCCCGCCAGGCAAAGCAACACGGGAAACTCCGGCACCGCGATAGTCTATATATAATTCTGTACCCATCATCACTTCGACGATCAGCGCGCCTTGCCTGGCATGCGACATAACTCTTTTGCTTCCGTTTACAACAACAGCCTTATAAATGAAAGTGGCAGGCTCAACCGATGTACGTTCCATGGTCAAATCGTCAGCCATCATGTAACCGTTCAGGCCGTCGTGCAAACGCACTGCTCTAAAACCAGGCATATCTGCCCCCTGCAGCAGCTGAACAGGCTCGTTGAAAAGCACCTGTGTCAGGCGGTCAGCTTTAATGTCGGGCTTATCGAAAACATCAGCTACTGGTTTCAGCACTACAGCCGTCTCATCGCTATACTGTGTTGGAAGGGTGGTTTGTTTAGCGTCCTGGCCTAGCTTCCAGCCGGCTTGCATTCGGGCTACGATCATAGGTGCCGCCCAGAAAACCAGCGTGATAATAAGGATCATGACCAAAAGTGGAAGCAGCCAGGCTGGCAGTCCTGATGTCCGCTTGGTGACATAAAGTCCTTTTTTATAGAACGACCAGTAGTGATCAACCTGGCGTGGCTCCCGCCAGGTCCTGCTTATGTTTTTATTGCGAGAAGAATCCGACGACTGTCGTGATTTCAATTGCTTTTTTCTGCTCATAGCGGCTCCCGATACAAGATCACACAATGAGCTATAGACAGGCCGGCTTCATGGGACATACTGACACTAATCGACATCCCGCCCATGCTCTGGTAGCGTGCAGCAGCGCCACCAGTCAAACATACTCGTGGCTGGCCGCCGGGCAGCCGCCTGATCTCGATATCCGTCCAGCGCACGCCCTGTGGCCCGATACCTGTCCCCAGTGCTTTGGCAACAGCTTCTTTGGCCGCGAACCTGGCTGCCAGAGAAGCTGCGCAGCCCATTGTCGGACGACCGGTGCCAATATGGCAATCTGCCTGTTCATCGCCTGTCCAGATTCTGTCCAGGAACGGACGCCCCTGTTTTTCTACCGCTTTCAGTATTCGGTCATTCTTGACTAAATCTATTCCACTTTGAACATTCATCTCGTACATCCCTGTTTTTTCGATTGGGCATATCTTCATGTCATATCTCGATTTATGCCTATGATGATACACCAACATTCCGATTGACGCCAGACAGGACACCGTGTAAGAACAGGCTGGAACCGTTCATAAGCGATCCTATGGTATAATTATATGAGTACATTTTCCCAACTTGCGTAGCAAGTGGTCTTTAAATGCTGCTTGACAAGCTGAGGAGCTTGCTCCCCTGGCCAGATAACCTGCACAGCTGGATAAAACACTGAAAAGCTTTAGTTATGTTGAAAAAAGCAACCTTCGAGAAGCATATCTGTCTGTACGCACACCTCATGCCTGACGCGGTGCGCGATCAGAACAGCAGAACTGCAGATTGCAGGCCAGGAGGACACATGTATTATCCATTACGTTTCCACCCGGTTTATAAGAAATATCTTTGGGGAGGCCGTTCACTGGCTGGCCTGGGTAAAATTCTGCCGCAGGATAGCCAGATCGGAGAAAGCTGGGAAATATCGGCACACCCTCATGGTGTTTCTGTCATTGCCAATGGGCCACTGGCGGGGATCAGTCTTCCTGAAGCCTGCCGCAAACTAGGGCAACACCTGCTGGGTACCGCGCTGCCCGACAAGGATATGCAGCGTTTCCCCCTCTTGATCAAGTTTATCGACGCTCACGATCGCCTGTCTGTACAGGTTCATCCGGATGACCTGCAGGCTGCCCGACTGGAACATGGCGAAATAGGCAAAACCGAAATGTGGTATGTTGTCTCTGCCCGGCCAGATGCACATCTTATCGCAGGCGTCAAGCCGGGCATCAACCGACAGTCATTCGCCAGAGCAATCAACGACGGATCCTGCCTTGACCTGCTTCAGGATATTCCAGTGAAGACCGGTGATGTGCTGAATATACCAGCCGGCACGGTTCATGCCATCGGAGCTGGCATGGTTATTTATGAAATTCAGCAGAACGCAGACACCACCTATCGTATTTTCGACTACAATCGGAAGGATGAAAAGGGCCAAACACGACCGCTTCATATTGAACAGGCTTTACAGGTCATTGATTTTCAGCACCGGGAAAGACCAGCTCTGATCAAGGGAATTTATTTGAAAGAACAAGGGATGACACGTCGCATTCTCGTATTGAATCAATATTTCCTGACAGAAGAACTAACGATAAACGGCAAAGCTGATATCCATGCCAACGGCAGTCGTTTCACAACGTTGACTCTCATTGATGGAAAAGGAAGCTTATCCTTCAGCAGTTCGGCTGGCCTGCATGTGTCTGTTCCTCTTTTCACAGGGGATTCTTTGCTGCTGCCTGCCTGTCTGCATCATTGGGTACTGTCCGGAGATATGAAGCTGATCCGCTGCCGTCCATCTCTCTTCCGTCAGGATGCTGCCCTGCTGGCCATGCGGCTCAATGGGTCTGATCAGGTGGCATCTGGAACCTGTCAGGAGAAGAATCACCAAGAGTACGGCGGCCCGGTAACAGAAAGTCTGCTACATGCAGAAAAAACAGGCCTGGTTTCGCTTGAACCCTATATTGAACGGATGACCAACAAGAGTGAATCGATACCTTCTGACTTTTGATACCTGATTATCAGGATCGACGCCGGCGGTTCAATTCCAGTCTTATGTCCTCGCCAAAAAAGCGGTAGACAGCAAATCCACCAACCAACCGGCTAAGCAGTCGCTCATCATACTGGTCTCTTAAGGAGACCGGATCAGCATTGCTGGAAATGATCATTTTACGGTCATTGCTCCGGCGGCCATCGATAACAGACAACAGGTCACCATAACGCGCCGCTGAACCTGACTCTGTCCCTAAATCATCAATCAGCAGCAGATTGCAATTCATCACACTGTCTTTCATCGTCGTACAATATTCCAGTCGTATCGGATCAGGATGAAAACTGGACAGCAAGATACGATGCTCCTGCAGGCAGTCAAACAACTGCGGCGCGGTCACATAAAGCACTGAAAAACCTTTTTGGAGCAAGGCATGGGCGATACAAGCCATGAGGAAAGTCTTGCCTGTTCCCGGCTTACCAATAAACAGCATGTCACGTGTATCTGGATCGGTGATATGGGCTACGAATCGTTCACTGACTTTCTTGAGGCCCATGATCTGCTGACGGGGTGACAGGTCAGACTGGTAAAGTGCAGGATTGGCCTGGTCCGAAAAGAGGCTTGCTTCAAAAGATGCAAAGGTCATGTTGCGCAAAGCGGATAGATTGGCTTCTTCCGTCAACAGCGGCACGACAACCGTCTGGTAACAGCTACAGCGCTCACCCCTGACTTGGCCGCTATCACGGCAGAGCGGGCAGGTATATCGTGGCTGATCAAAAGAACGGTCGATGCCATGCTCACGCAGATAGGCATCGCGCTCAGCCTGCAGGCGGGCCATGGAAGCGGCCGCACGGCGGGGACGGCCGGGTTCGATGGTTTCCAGCAACAGATCCGCACCGGCAGCAGTCAGTTCCCTGTCAATGCGCACCAGCGTCGGATGACGGCCATACACGCCTGCTACAAGGCGATCCCTAGCTTCTTCAGCATACATGCGCCGTTGCTCATACACACGCCTGACTTCCCGGCTGATCTGCTGTTTCACTCTTTTCCCTCCGTCAAACCTGCCTGCTTCATCAGATCCGTCAAAGCCATCTGCTGTGGTTCTTTATCTTCTGACACCGCAGCCTGTTCATCATCTACCTGAGCGACATCTTCATAAAACCCTTCCAGATATTCCCTGGAATAATCGCGTTGTTCAAAATTCCCCTGATTGCTGCGACGCTGACTTCCGGCGGGCGTTCCGGCCGCTATATGGCGCTCTTTGCTCAAACGCGCTGCTTTTTCTTCCTCATATAATTTTATCGCATCGGCATCATGCAGCTGATGTTCAAACCATTCCTGCATCAGCTTATCCATAAAAGCCAGGCTGGGCTGGCTTAAACGGCTGGTTTTGCGCAGGGCAAGTTCAATCACATCAAAGTCATAACCCAGTTGCTCCATCCAGCGGGCAACCATCTCATCATCATACTCTGTCATGCGCTTGCGCAGTTTACGCCCGATACGGCGGCTTGTTTTACTGACTTTATCATGGATCAGGAAATATTCATTTAAGTCATTAAAGGTGATAATGCCCCGCTTGGCCCAGTTCTCCGCGACAACAGAGATATAGGCCTTGCTGTCCAGCTTATTGCGTCTGGCACATTCCTGAAATAGCGCATAGATCACTTCCGGCTCAAATTTGTAGCGGTCAAACCAGTTGTCTATCTCTCCATACCAGGAAGGTGACATCATGCCCTGAAAAAAGGTGCGGGCAATATCAGACATCAGCTTCTCCCTTTTACTGAAGCGCTGGCTGTCGCCTGCTTTTTCTAGCGGTTCTGAAGCTGTTCTGAGCCGGTATGTCCGTTCGATTTCTTTGGTCTTGACATCATTCAGTTCAATACTGCGGTCTTTCAATATGAGCAATTCTCCAGAAGCCAGTTCCAGCAGTGCAGCCTTAACCGTATCATTGTCCTCACCCAGCCGCCTGGCCAGATCCTGTTCTGTGATGCTGCGGCTGGTGCGTGCAGTCAACAGCAGAAACAAATATATTTTCACTGCCAGGCCACTAAGCGCTGGCACATACTCCAGTATAAAGATGTCCGGAACCATGGTGTCGGAAAGGAGTAATTTTCTGCTTTCATCAATTTGCATATCTGAACCTCCCTTACAGCCACCTCTTTGATAAAACCCCGCCCTGCAACAGGGCGAGGTTTTATTATAGCACGATCTGTGCGGTTGTGTCGTGTCGCTGGCCAGTCAGACAGCAAGTCAACGGGTTGACAGCCTGACTTACACGGTGTACTCAGCCAGTCTCTTATACGAATCATACCGCTCACGAGCAGCGGTCTCGGCACTGGTGAAGATCCTTTCAACCTGCTCGGGTGGATATTTCTTGAGCAGTGCAGAATAACGAACTTCACTCTTCAGGAAGGCGGTAAAATCACCGGCAGGTTCTTTGGAATCCAGTATAAACGGATTCTTGCCTTCAGCTTTCAGCATCGGGTTGTGGCGATAGAGATGCCAGTAACCCGCGTCGACAGCATCCTTTTCATGAGATTGGGAAATGGTCAGACCGCCACGGATCCCATGATTGATACAGGGGGAGTAGCAGATAACCAGAGAAGGCCCGTTCCAACGCTCAGCCTCAGCAAAAGCACGCAGTGTCTGGTTCTGGCTTGCGCCCATGGCGACCTGAGCCACATATACATAACCATAGCTCATAGCCATCATACCAAGGTCTTTCTTCTTGATTGGCTTACCGCCGGCAGCAAACTGAGCGATGGCACCGGTCGGCGAAGACTTGGAGGCCTGGCCGCCTGTATTGGAATACACTTCCGAGTCCAGTACCAGAATATTGACATCTTCACCGGAAGCCAGAACATGGTCCAGGCCACCGTAACCAATATCATAAGCCCAGCCGTCACCGCCGATAATCCAGGTTGAACGTTTGACAAAGTAGATCTCCAGCGCCAGCGCCTTCTTTACAAGAGCAACGGCAGCGGCATCCTGACCATCATAAGCTTTTAGCGCGGCCACCAGAGCATCACTGGTTTCACGGGAACGATCCCCTTCCTCCATGGTTTCCAGCCAGTTGTTGATAGCGTCCGCCATAGTCGGTGAAGGCTCAATGTTCTGCAAATCTTTAAGCATCGCCGCCAAACGGGCTCTGATCTGTTTTACAGCCAGGTGCATGCCCAGGCCATGCTCGGCATTGTCCTCAAACAGGGAGTTGCCCCAGCTTGGTCCATGCCCGCGCTTGTTCATTGTGTAGGGCATGGAAGGTGCTGAACCGCCATAAATCGATGAACAGCCTGTCGCGTTGGATATCTGCATCCTGTCGCCAAACAGCTGGGTTACCAGTTTCACATAAGGTGTTTCACCGCAGCCGGGACAGGCCCCGGAGAATTCAAACAGAGGCTGCTCAAACTGGCTGCCCTTGACCGTATCTTTTTTCATGGGGTTCGCTTTTTCCGACAAGGTCATGGCATAGTCCCAGTTATCGGATTCATTGAGGTGGTCACCGATTGGCTGCATAACGAGGGCTTTTCCTTTCGCCGGACAGACCTGGGCACAAGAACCGCAGCCGGTGCAGTCCATCGCAGAGACCTGTATGCGATACTGGTACTGGTCGTAAGGCTTCATACCCTTTTTGGTGATAAAGGTTTCCGGTGCATTCCCTGTTTCCTCGTCTGTCAGCAGGAAAGGACGGATGACAGCGTGCGGACAGACATAAGCGCACTGGTTGCACTGGATACACTTGTCCACATCCCAGATCGGGATCTGTACTGCGATCATGCGTTTTTCATACTTTGCAGTGCCCTGGGGGAAGGTGCCGTCTTCACGGCCTTTAAAGGCACTGACCGGCAGGACATCTCCTTGTTGGGCATTCATGACATCAGCCACTTTGCTGACAAACTCCGGTACAACCCGCGAGGCAGCCGGCTTGTCCTTGGCGCTGGCCCATCCGGCCGGCACGGCAACGGCCCGTACCGCACTGATTCCGGCTTCAACAGCCGAATAGTTCATGTTAACAACATCGTCACCTTTGGGACCATAAGATTTGACGATGGCTTTTTTCATATACTGGACAGCATCATCAACCGGGATAACTTCTGTCAGTTTGAAGAAGGCAGCCTGGCAGATGGTGTTGATCCTGCCGCCGAGACCAATGTCCGCAGCCAGTGTCACAGCGTCAATCGCATAGAAACGGATGTTTTTACTGGCTATTTCGCGTTTCAGCGAAGCAGGCAGATGCTCATTGATCTCTTCATCGTTCCAGATGGTGTTAAGCAGAAAAATACCACCTGGCTTCAGGGCTTTCAGCATATCGTACTTGTCAACATAAGACTGGTTGTGGCAAGCAACGAAATCTGCTTTGTTGACCAGATAAGGTGAGCGGATCGGCGTGTGGCCGAAACGAAGATCAGAGATGGTGACACCGCCAGATTTCTTGGAGTCATATGAGAAATAAGCCTGGGCATACATGTCAGTATGGTCGCCGATGATTTTTATCGAGTTTTTATTGGCACCAACCGTGCCATCTGAGCCAAGACCCCAAAAGCGCGCGGCAACAGCACCTTTTGAGGATACATCAATGGATTCCTCTTCCGGCAGGGAGAGGTGGGTCACATCATCAACGATGCCGATGGTAAAGAAATTCTTTGGATCATCCATTGCCAGGTTCTTAAAGACAGCCAGGATCTGATCCGGTGTTGTATCCTTAGATCCCAGACCGTAGCGACCACCAACAATTTGCGGGGCATCACAGCGGCCAGCATAAGCTTCACAAACATCAAGATACATGGGCTCTCCATGGGCACCGGGTTCTTTCGTGCGGTCCAGAACTGCGATTTTTCTGGCTGTTGCCGGTATAGCCTGCAGCAGGTGTTCCACTGAGAAAGGACGGTACAAATGAACTTTCACCATGCCTACTTTTTCACCACGAGCGTTCAAGTAATCAATGGTCTCTTCAATGGTGTCACAGGCTGAACCCATGCAGATAATGACCCGGTCAGCGTCCGAAGCGCCATAATAATTAAACAGTTTGTAGTTGCGCCCGGTCAATTTGTTGATCTCGTTCATATACTGTTCGACAATCGCCGGAACAGCATCATAAAACGGATTGCTTGCCTCACGAGCCTGGAAGAAGACATCGGGATTCTGGGCAGACCCGCGCAAAACGGGCCGATCTGGATTCAGTGAACGATCGCGGAATTGCTGGACAGCTTCCATATCGACAAGGCCGGCCATATCTTCGTAATCCATCACTTCAATTTTTTGAATTTCATGTGATGTTCTGAAGCCATCAAAAAAGTGCAGGAACGGCACACGGCTTTTGATTGCCGCCAGATGGGCAACAGCTGCCAGGTCTGCGGTTTCCTGCACGCTGGAAGCGGAAAGCAGGCTGAAACCTGTCTGCCGGCAGGCCATGACGTCAGAATGGTCACCGAAAATGGACAGGGCATGGCTGGCCAGCGTTCTGGCAGAAACATGAAAGACGCCAGGAAGCAGTTCACCGGCGATTTTATACATATTGGGGATCATGAGCAAAAGGCCTTGAGAAGCCGTATAGGTTGTTGTCAGAACACCAGCAGCCAGTGAACCGTGGACAACGGCAGATGCTCCTCCCTCCGACTGCATTTCCACGACATTGACGGTCTGGTCGAATATATTCTTTCGGCCTTGCTGCGCCCATTGATCCGTCAGGTCAGCCATGGGCGACGACGGCGTAATCGGATATATGCCCGCCACCTCCGTAAAGGCATACGAGGTATAAGCAGCAGCAGTGTTACCGTCCATGGTCATGTACTTTTTCTTTTTTGCCATGAGTTTTTCTCCTTTATCTTTGTTTGCTTATGTAAGCAGAAGATCAATAAACCAACAAATATTATACCACAGGAACATAGGCTCAGACAACTAAACTGCGGCCGCTCATTTCAACGGGAACAGGCAGGTTGATCAGCCCGAGCAGCGTCGGAGCCAGATCAGCCAGACGGCCCTCCCGCAGCTGAAAATCACCAGCGCCGGCAATGATCAGCTCCACCGGTAAATTTGTATGCGCGGTAAACGGGCCGCCGCTGGAAGGGTCAATCATTTGCTCCGCGTTACCATGATCCGCTGTAATCAGGACAAAACCACCTGCCTGGAAAATCGCATCGCAGACTTGCCCGACACAGGTGTCAACCGCTTCCACCGCCTCCACCGCAGCATCGAAAAAGCCGGTATGGCCGACCATATCGCAATTTGCGAAGTTCAGGATGATAACATCGTAACGGTCTGAGCGGATGCGCTGCACGGCTTCCTCAGCGACCAGAAAGGCACTCATCTCAGGTTGCAGATCATAGGTCGCGACCTTGGGTGACGGGATCATGCAACGATCTTCATCCTGGTATTCCTTTTCTGCTCCTCCGTTGAAGAAGAACGTAACATGCGGATATTTCTCTGTTTCCGCGATCCTGAGCTGAGTCAACCCGTTTTGAGAAATATAAGCGCCAAAGGTGTTGTCCAGGTTTTCCGGTTTGTAGGCGACCAGCAGGCCCGGATAGTCGGCAAAGGTCTTGTCATACTGCGTCATCGTGACGTAGGTCAACGGAAAATGTCCTTTGGGCAAGTTAAACCCAGTAAAGTCAGGCTGCATGAAAGCACGTGTCATTTCACGGGCGCGATCAGGTCTGAAATTGAAAAATATGACTGAATCGCCGGCATCTACCGTCGCGACCGGCTTGCCCGCCTGGTGGATCACGGTCGGCAGGATGAACTCGTCCATCACACCAGCCGCATAGGATGCCTCGATGGCCTGGAGTGCATCTTCCGTTTGTTCGCCCTGTCCGCAAACCATCGCCAGATATGCCTTTTCCACGCGTTCCCAGCGGTTATCCCTGTCCATGGCATAATAACGGCCCATCATGGTTGCCAGTGATCCTACGCCTATCTGTTGCATTTCTTCAAGAAGTTCCCGTGTGTAGCCCAGTGATGAGTCCGGCGGCACATCCCGGCCGTCAAAGAAAGCGTGAACATAGACCTTACTGAGGCCTGCTTCGCGAGCCAGGCGCAGCAAAGCATAGAGGTGCGTGTTATGACTGTGGACGCCGCCATCCGAGAGCAAGCCGAATAAATGCAGCGCGTTCCCTTGCCGGGCACAATTGTCCAGGGCGGCACGCAAAGCGTCGTTAAGCGCAAAATCGCCTTCCTCAGCGGCTTTGGTCAACCTGGTCAGTTCCTGGTAGACAATCCGGCCGGCGCCGATGTTGGTATGCCCCACTTCAGAATTTCCCATCTGGCCGTCCGGCAGGCCAACATCCAGGCCACTGGTGCGAATCAATGTGTGTGGATACGCGGCGCGCAGTCGGTCAATATTCGGTGTACGGGCTGCTTTGACCGCGTTACCGTTCTCCGAAGGGTTATAGCCAAAGCCATCAAGAATCATCAGGACGGCTGGTCGTTTTTCCAGTTTTATCATGGACTGTATCTCCTTATCGATCATCACTCAGGTCAGAAAAAGAGCCCGCTTATACAGCGAGGCTCTTTTTCAACTGATCACATAATCATGCTTAAGCCTTCCCGGCAAGGCAGATCACACTAAACTCATCCTCTTTCAATGAAGCACCGCCGACAAGACCTCCATCGATGTCCGGCTGGGCGAACAGGCCAGCCGCGTTGGCGGCATTGACGGATCCGCCATACAGGACACGCATGGATGAGGCTGTTTCTTCATCATAGCACTCGGCGACAGTCCGGCGGATTACGGCACATACTTCCTGAGCTTGTTAATCCGTGGCAACTTTGCCGGTGCCAATAGCCCAGATCGGTTCATAGGCAATGGTGATGAAAGCAGCCTGCGCCTGACTGATCCCTTCCAGAGCCGCCGTTACCTGACCGCGCACCCAGGCGATGGTATCTCCGGCTTCACGTTGCTCCAGTGATTCACCGCAACAGACAATCGGGCGGATACCCCAGTGAAGCGCGGCCTTGATTTTGGCGTTGACTGTCTCATCCGTTTCAGCAAAATAGGTTCGACGTTCCGAATGGCCGATGACCACATGGGATACGCCCAGGTCAGCAAGCATAGCTGGAGAGATCTCTCCGGTATAAGCGCCTTTTTCCGCGAAATGGCAATTCTGGGCAGCAACCTTGATGTTGGTGAAGGCACAAGCTTCTACAGCCGCAGTCAGAGCGGTGAAAGGAACAGCGACGACGATCTCGGCCTCTGCGGCCGTGACGGCCGGCTTCAGTGCCTGCAGCAGCTTGTCAGCTTCAGCAGGTGTCCCCTTGTTCATTTTCCAGTTGCCGGCCGCCAGGGTGCGACGCGGGTTCTTGTCATTAAGGCAGTCGATCCCTGGCAGGACTTTTCCTTCCAGGAACTCCAGTGAAGCGCCGCCGCCTGTAGATATATGTGTCACCTTGTCGGCAAATCCCAGAAGTTCAATAGCCGCTGCAGAATCACCGCCGCCAATAATGGAAACAGCTGAAGATTCGGCTACAGCCCGGGCAACCTCCCGCGTACCTGTGGCAAAGGCTTCGAATTCGAAGACACCCATCGGTCCATTCCAGACAATGGTACCGGCACTACGGACCGCTTCAGAAAATGACTCGACCGCTTTTATCCCGATATCCAAACCCATCCATCCTTCCGGAATGTCACCGGAACAGCTGGTGTCGCGGGCAGCGTCGGCAGCGAAACGATCGGCGATAACCGTATCTTCCGGCAGCAACAGCTTGACCCCATTGGCTTCTGCTTTCTCCATGAGGGTTTTGGCCAGATCGATTTTATCTGTCTCACAAAGGGAGCTGCCGATATTGCGGCCTTTTGCAGCGAAAAAGGTGTAAGCCATGCCACCGCCGATGATCAGCGTATCCACCTTATCCAGCAGATTTTCAATGACCCCGATTTTGTCGGACACCTTGGCACCGCCGAGGATGGCGACAAACGGCCGTTTGGGATCACTGAGAGCAGCGCCCATGATATCGATTTCCTTCTGGATCAGCAGGCCGCAGACGGCAGGCAGGAAATTGGCAAGACCGGCGGTGGAGGCATGAGCACGATGGGCTGTGCCAAAAGCGTCATTCACATATAGATCGGCAAGTGATGCCAGTTCGCGGGCAAACGCCACATTGTTCTTGGTTTCCTCTTTATGAAAACGGACATTCTCCAGCATCAGGATTTGCCCGGGCTGCAGCAATGCGGCTTTTTCTTTAGCGTCCGGACCGATGACATCAGCTGCCAGGGTGACAGGCTGGTCCATCAGTTCAGCCAGACGATCAACAGCCGGCTTCATGGAAAACTTCGCTTCAGGACCGCTCTTGGGGCGACCCGGGTGGGATACAAGGATGACACGGGCCTTTTCTTCAACCAGATAGCGAATGGTCGGCAGCGCTGCCCCGATTCGCTTGTCATCCGTGATTGCCCCTGTCTTTTTGTCCAGTGGTACATTAAAATCGACGCGGACAATGACGCGCTTGCCGGTCACTTCAATATCTTTTACACTCTTCTTCATCATCATGGCCATTTGTGTCACGCTCCTGTGTGATTATGACCGGTTGTTACCGGTCTTTCTTAACATTCATTCATAAACCACCTTGTATTTTATACTGAAGAAGCCATGAGATCAATGCTTCCCAGTGCTTTTTTGCAGATCTGTCAGAAATTCATCCAGCTGTGATAGAATAGCTTTATATTCCACGGCGCTTCTGCTTTATAAAAACGCACGTGTGCCGGAATACCGCACCTGTCCAGCGCATCAACCAGTGCGACACCAGTTCGCCGG
The DNA here is from genome assembly GCA_012521915.1 of Oscillospiraceae bacterium. GTDB lineage: Bacteria > Bacillota > Clostridia > Saccharofermentanales > UBA5734 > JAAYBY01. The sequence goes on from JAAYLM010000331.1 coordinate 15,278, forward strand.
CAATCAGCGTTGACCGTGCGTCATCACGATCCCGGGAGGACCGCTCATGAAAATCGCGCTACTGATCCCTTTTTTCAACGAGGAAGCACAGATTCAGCTTACCCTTGATACGGTGATTCCAATCCTGGCAGACACCGGTCTGGATTTTGAGATCATGATGATCGACGACGGCTCGAAGGATCAGACCTGGCATAAGATTGAAGCCGCCTGCCGCCAGGACAACCGCCTTACTGGCCTGCGCTTTTCCCGGAATTTTGGAAAAGAAGCAGCGATTTGCGCAGCACTCGATGAAGCAGATGCAGACGCTGTCATCTTGATGGACGGTGATCTGCAGCATCCGCCCCAGCACATCCCGACGATGATTAAACTCTGGCAGGAAGGCTATGATATTGTGGAAGGCATAAAATCATCCCGTGGTAAAGAATCTTTGCTCAGTCGGATGAATGCTGCTGTTTTTTATGGTCTTTTCCGCAGATTCTCAGGGATTGATCTGCGTGATGCTTCAGATTTCAAACTGCTGGACCGCAAGGTTGTAGCGCACTGGCGTCAATTTGCTGAACATGACACCTTCTTCCGCGGTCTCTCTGCCTGGCTGGGCTTCAAACGCAAGACTTTTTCCTTTGACGTGGCTGAGCGCCAGAAAGGCAACAGCAAATGGTCGCCGTTCAAGCTGCTAGCCCTAAGCCTGAACGCGATCACCGGCTTCTCAGCGATGCCCCTGCAGTTCATCACTTTCCTTGGCCTGATCATGCTGGCTGTGTCATTTGTCCTGGGCATTCAAACACTGGTCAACTTTTTCACAGGACACTCCGCTACCGGGTTCACGACCGTCATTTTGCTCCAGCTGCTGATTGGTGGCTGCATCATGATCAGTCTGGGGTTGATCGGCATTTATATCGCCAGAATATTCACGGAAGTCAAAGGCCGGCCGCGCTACATCATCGCTCAGGATACCCGTGATGAGAATCGCTCGAGAACGGAGCATCAGAAAGCGTTATGATGGCTGTACTCTGGCTCTGCCTGTCTGTTTTTGCCGGCTGGCGAATCATCAGCTTCTCCGGAGACCTGCGTGCATGGATCAACCGGATGGGCAGCCTGGCCACAGCGACACCTTTTTGCCTTGCGCCCTGGACACTCTTGCTGTTGCGCCTTGCTTTAGCTGTCCCGGTCGGTTTGCTGGCCGTAACCTGGCTTACATACGGGCTGGCGGCTTTCTTTCGGTATATCCTGCCGTCTGTCTGGCAACCCTTGTTGCCGGCCAATCTGCTGGTCCTGTGTATACTGGCTGCCTGGGCCTGTATCACAGCCATTCTGAAAAGGCAGCAACTTTGGAGCGCTTGGCCAGGTCGCATGCGTGATCTGCAGCAGCGTCGCTCGCATTTTGTTCTGGGCACAATACTGATCTGGCTGCTCTTTGCCTCCTGGCTCATGTTCCGTACCTTTCAGCAGAACGGCCCCTTCATTCAAGCCGGCTATTCCGTTTTCAGTGATTTCGCCCCGCATACAGCAATCGTCAGTTCTTTTGCCAAAGGGCTCAACTGGCCAACCCAGTACCCGCATTTTGCCAACGACGGTATTTCCTATCATTTCATGTTCTTCTTTCTCTGCGGAAATCTTGAATTCCTGGGACTTCCTCTTGTCTGGGCGATCAACCTGCCCAGCATACTGACGTTCGTTTCTTTCTGCATGCTTCTGGGTTTCCTCGCTGTACGCCTGACCGGCCGATCTGCCACCTTTTTACTGGCTCCCCTGATGCTTTTTCTGCGCAGCTCGGCTGCTTTTTTCACCAATCTGGCTGAAACAGCCAACTCCGGGACAACTAGCCGGTTGGACTGGAAAACCATTATAGATAGAATATGGCATCAGACAACCTTCAGCGGTAACATGCCAAATGACAGTTGGGGTCTATGGGGCGTCAATGTCTATGCCAATCAGCGTCATCTGCTTTCCGGCCTCTCCCTTTTGCTGATCGTTCTGATGCTTGTTCTGCCGGATCTGCAAACCGGGCTGCGTGCCGGATGGAAAAGCTGGTTCAGACCAGAAGGCTGGCTGCCACGAAATGTTACGGACTGGAAACGCTACGGCACAGCCCTGTTGATCTGCGTACTGATGCCCTACTGGCATGGCTCAGCGATGGTCGCCTTGCTTCTGGTGCTCTTCCCTCTGGCTTTTTTCACACGCAACCGGTTGGCGCTTCTTTTTCTTGCTCTGGCTTCTTTCGGGTCGGCATTGCTGCAGTCCTGGTTTTTCAGCGGAGAAGCCACACGCGTGGTACAGC
>JAAYLM010000044.1 GCA_012521915.1 Oscillospiraceae bacterium
GCGCTGATCTCCCTGGATGTGCTGTATGGCAACCGCAGTTTTGCTGATGGCGCCAAAGCCGCGCTGCGGGAGCATTATGGCCTTACACAGGTGATCATCAATTACTCCCATACCCACGGTTCTGTCCGGCTGGGCGGAGAACCACTGAACACCGAGCCACAGGGACAGGCAGGCGATACAGACGGATTCCCCTGGACCAGCGGCAGCATGGCGGACAGCCGTGAGACGATGGTCGCCTATTACCGGCGAGTCCTCCAGGCCTTGCTGGACATGACCGATGAAGGGCTGCACAGTCTTGCGGCGGGCCGCATCGCTTTGTGCCGCGGCCAATCACGCTTCGGTATCAGCCGCAGGTACCCGTTGCCTGACGGCAGCGTGGCCTGGCGCCCTTACGACAGTGCTAAGGCCATGGATTCTGACCTCTTCCTGCTGAAATGCGAGGACATGGAAGGACACCTGACCGCGCTTGTTTACCAGTATGCCTGTCATCCAACCACGCTGGGTTCTGACAACTACCTGATCACAGCTGATTATCCCGGCGTGGTGCGCCGCATTCTCGAAGACAATCATCCCGGGCTGACCACCCTCTTTCTGCAAGGGTGTGGTGCCGATATCAAACCACGCGTCACCGCGGATGGTGATCGTTTTAAAAGCTGCACCTACGACGAGATGGAAACGGCCGCTGCAGGACTGGCAGCAGAAATTGAAGGGTATCTGGCTGAGGATACCTGGCGCGGCCTTGATCTTGACCTGGCCTTCTCACAGGATGACATCCGCCTGTTTGCCGAAGCCTGGCGGCCGCAACAGTGGCAGGCTTTGCTGGAAAATCCGGACGAACCGGACTACATCAAAACAGCTGTGCGCCAGCATGCCGCAAGTACGGAGGGGCGCAGCCCTTATTTCCCGTTCACAGTGCTGGTTCTCAGACTGGACAGACAGACCTGCCTGGTGGCGCTGGAAAATGAGATGGTCAATGAGATCGGAAAAAAAATAAAACATCTCTTCGCTCAGGATTTGCTGGTTCTTGGTTACAGCAACAGCGTCACCTGCTATATTCCCACCCGGCAGATCCTGCAGCAGGGTGGATATGAAGGTGATTCATTCAAACGAACCAATCTGACCGGTCCGTTCACACCGGAGACTGAAGATATCCTGATTGGCCGGGCCGCTGTACGTGTCAACGAAATGCTGAACCAGTCCTGATCCTGGAGGAAAAAGCAACCGGCAAGCCTTTACAGGCCCGTCTGCCTCAAGCAGTCGGGCCTGTGCCGATATGCTGCAAGGCCGGCAGCCGTCTGACTGTTGTCCGCAGAGACCGGCTGGTCAGGCAAAACGGGTGTGTTTCACTTTCCACTTTTTCAGCTTGATACCCAGCCAGAAGGTGTATATCCCCAGCGTGATGAAGGATAAGAGCAGCCATTTGATCCAGCTGCCGAACAGCTGGAAGGCTGTTCCGTCAAAAGCTAGCCGGCGGCCGTTAATCACGGTGTGCTTGGCTTCC
>JAAYLM010000332.1 GCA_012521915.1 Oscillospiraceae bacterium
ACATTGTATGTGGATCAGCTCTGCCGCCTTTTTGACTGGCCATGTTAACCAGAGTATAGCATATTTGCCCTTGCTGATAAACTTCGGGTAAAGGTATGACAGTGTCAAGTTATTCTCGGTCAAAGCATAAAGAAAAAATCTCGTCATGGCTCAAATAGAGTGTCCTCCCTGTGTTATAGCCTTAAACAGTCGGTAATCCGAACTGCTACGGTGATCTGTGTGGAGTAAGCGCGCACCACCGTATTCGTAACGTGTATCCAAACTCAAGGCCTTCTTTAGCGCTTTTGTCGCACGTAAGGCCACCTTGGGAGGCTTGCGAACGTTATCCGGCGTTATCCTGCCGCCATTGAGCATATGTACACGCAACCGGCTGACCGTCTCCAGACCCTCATCCAGCCAACCACAAGGCCGGCTGCTCAACCGGCTGCTGAGCACATGGCTGACCAGCCCTTCAGCGCAACTACCGCCAGCATGGTGCTGTTCATCGTACCAGATCCGGATGCCATCCCAGTTGCTGCGAATGTACCTGATGAACGTTTGCCCACTGTTCTCTGCGCAGATTTCGCTGTTGATACAAGCCTGCGTAATTTCATTGATTTTCTGACGCTCATTCCTGGCAAAGCAATCCCAGATGTAATGGGCATAGTCTTCGTTATTGCCTGTCACTCGACGCACCATCTGCCGGACATGGAACTTGTCCAGGACAAAGTGGCTGTTCTTGAGCCATTTTGTCCCGCTGCGGATCCAGTTGGCGCCATCGCCATGGATATAGATGATCAGGTCGTCACGGTCGCCATAGCGGCGGTCGATCTCGTCGGCTACCCGCAGCCAGAAATCCTCCACAGGCTCGTCGTAGCTGCTCAAGAGGTGCCGCTGTGGCAGCTCCCTGCGTTTATGGCTGACTTTCAACGCCGGCTCATGGATCGCCACCAACTTGACAATCGTATCTCGCCGCCCGTCTTGCATGGCTACGTGGTCCTCATCCGCCTGTACATGGATCACCCGGACCGCTCGGCGTTCTTCCACGTCCGCGGCTTTTAGATCTTTAACCAGGCGGGTCTTGCGCATGACGGTCTGCCGACTGACTCCGCTGTCACAGCAGATCCGGGCGCTTTTTGCGTAGGAATGATCCGTTGCCGCTTCGCATAGGCCTGCAACCAGGCCCGCTTCCACCCGTTCGCCGGGCACGATCCCGACCAGATTGTCCACCAGATAGCGCCGTTTGCCGCTCTTGCGGTGCCGGTAATACCGTCGGCTGAACTGTATCATGCCAAAACTCGTCAGCAGTTCTCGTGATACGGCCTTATGCTCCACTCTCCACTCCCGCCGGTATCTTGGATTTGCAAAAAGAACGCTGTCCAGCTCTTCCAGCTTCTGCTCGACAAGCTTACAGATAAACTGATTGCTCATTTCTTTTAGCTTTTCCAGACCACTGCTCAGCCCTTCACTCAGGTCGACGCTTATGGCGTCTTTGATGAAATTTTCTGCGATTTGTTGTACAATCTTCATGTTGAAATCCTTTGCTGCGGTTTTTGTTGGTTTTTGCTTGACAAACATTTTACCACACGGTGATTTCTTCTTTTATTTCTTCACCGAGAACAATGTTACACTAACTTTGAGCATTTGCGCTGCTTCGCAAACACGAAGCGGCGAAGATGATCAACCGAAAAGGTTCGCTTTGACGCCTTTTACAGACATTTTTACGGAAAAGAGGCTGCCGGCAAGGATATCT
>JAAYLM010000333.1 GCA_012521915.1 Oscillospiraceae bacterium
AATTCGTTACACATAACCAAGCTAATCTTAAAAAACAATAAAAATCGTAATCAATTTATAAAAATAATGGTATATAACCGGTCAATCTTATATTGTAATCAGCTCAAAGCTTGATATAATAAGCGTTAGAAGCATTTGACCCCCTTTTCTCCGTAAGCGTATAAACGGACACACCTGTTGCTATTGTTTCGGATGACTTATTCTATGACTGCCTTAGGTGACAGGAATCCGGCAATGTATTAGACCAGGGCATCAACCGTTCAATAAGATCTGGATTCTTCCGGTCGATGTTCGGCATCTGTTCAAACAGGTACATCAGATAATCATTGGGTTTCAGGCCGTTTTCCTTAGCGGTTTCCACGATACTAAAGATAACTGCACTGCTGCGTGCGCCCTTGGAGGTGTTTGAAAACAGGAAATTTTTTCTCCCGATCACAAACGGTTTGATCGAACGTTCGGTCCGGTTGTTGTCCAACTCCAGCCGCCCGTCGAGCAGGAAGTTATTGAGTGAAGCCCACTGGTTGAGACAGTACTTGATTGCCACACCAAATGTGCTTTTCGGCAGTGTCTGCTGCCCCATCCGCCTAAGCCAGTTGTAAAACTCGTCCAAAACTGGTTTGCTTCTGAGTAAACGCTGCTCATAGCGCCACTGCGGGGGACCATCCTTCAGTTCCTGCTCGATTTTAAACAGGGTATTGCAATAATCCAACCCTTGGGTAGCAGCGACCGGCCTATCTTTCTGTTCTGGCGGCAACGCTTTGAGCGCGTCGGTAAATTTGCGCCGGGCATGTGCCCAGCACCCGACCTGGGTAATGCCGGTCAGATTGTCATAGCCGCCGTAGCCGTCGGTCTGCAAATACCCACTAAATCCTTTCAGGAATTGCTTCGGGTGTTTGCTGGCTCGTGTCGTTTGGTAATCGTAAAGTACGATCGGCGGTCCATCTCGCCCGGTCCGGTAAAGCCACATGTACGAGTCCGACTGGGCCGACCGATCCGTTTCCCTCAGCACCTGCAAAGTGGTCTCGTCAGCATGAAGGACATTTTTCTTTAACAAGTGGCGGTGCAGTTGCGCATAGATCGGATCCAGCGCCGCCTCGACACTGCGGATGATCCAGTTGGACATGGTTTGGCGTGACAGGTTGATATCCAGCCGCGACAGGATCTGTTCCTGACGGTACAGGGGCAGATGGTTCGTGTATTTCTGGTCAATGATGTAGGCGACAGCCGAGGCCGATGCCAGACTACCGGGTAAAAGGGGCTTGGGCATGGCGGCCTTGATGACCGGAACCTTGGCTTGAGCGTCGTCGGCGTGCTTTTCGCAGTGCCGGCAAGCGTAGATGTGCTGGATGTGGCGGACAATACTGGCCTTGGCCGGGACGATCTTGAGTTCTTCGCGAACCTGGGTGCTCATCTCATGCAATTCACCCTGGCAGCAGGGACAGACCCGCTCGGATTCCGATAACGCGTAATCGATTTCTTCAACCGGCAGATTCTCGATCTTCTCGGCGATCTGACCCGGGACGCGCTTTTTTCTGGAATAGGTGATCGTTTCCACCGTCGGTTCGGCGGCCTTGGGATCGGCCGTGTCTTCCACCTCGTTAAACAGGTCAATCTGTTCCGGATAGGCTGTCTTTTCGCTGGATGTGCCAAACAAGCGCTGGCGCTGCAAACGCAACTGCTCTTCATACCATTTCAGCTTGGCAGTTTGCTCCGCAATAATCTGATCCCGCGACTGGATTTGCTCTTCCAGCTGCTTGATTTTCGACTGCTGACGATCCATCTTTTCGGGGGATTTTGCTTGCGTATCCATCCCCGAAAGAGTACCATAAATGGCCGAATTTTTCATCCTGAAAAAGTCTGGAAACGCCCGTAAATAGGGCGTTATACGCACCATATCCCGTCACAAAATCGTCCGTGCCAAGACCGCTTGATGGGCCTGTCTTTGCACCAATGATAACCCATCCAGAAGCCAGCGGAATTCGCGGTAACTGATGCTCACCGCATCTCCGGTCTGGCTCGGCCAGTCGAATTTACCCCGCTCCAATCGACGGTAGAAGAGCCAGAATCCATTGTGATCCCACTGCAGGATCTTGAGCTTATTGCGCTGACGATTACAGAAAGCAAACAGGCAGGGGCTGAATGGGTCCAGTTGGAATGCTTCTTTCACTAAGACCGCCAGCCCGTCGATCGATTTGCGCATATCGGTGTTGCCGCAGGCCAGGTGGACCTGCTTGTTGGCCCATTCGTCCATCACAGGGTCTGCAGGATATTCACAATATCCCGAAACACACGCTGGTCAAAACCTTGTGTCACAACCACTTTTGCTTGACCGATCTCGACGGACACGGCGCCTTCCGGCCATGACGAACGCTCTTCAAACGGCTGAATGTCCAGTGACATCCATTTGACCGGCTGGTCGGCTCCTGTCTCGGCCTGATCACGCAACCGATGCTTCCAATAATAGAAGTTGCAGAGTTTAATGCTGTTCGCTTCACACCAGGTGGCGATCGTCTGGCCGCTGTTTGTGCAGTCGGCGATCCGCTGCTCCCATTCGATGCGCTTTTGATTTTGCTTCATCTTTATGATCCCCCATCGTTTGATAGGGAAATTTTGTCAAAGTTCTGTTTCTCCTACAATGTGTGCCCGTTTATACGCTTACGTAAAAACAAACAGAAGAATCGCTGTTTTTACACGTATGTCATCAACAAGCATCGCTTTCTGGATGATTTTCTGTGCATCATCTATCTCCATGAACTTTATCTTATGCTGATCTCTCTTTGGTGCTTTAACCCTTTCACAGGGATTAGTTGTTATGATCTGCCACTCAACAGCTGTCGAAAGTACAGATGAAATACACCGCAAATAATGTGTTATGGTCTGAGCAGACAGCCCACGATCATTACCAACAATGTCAAAAATGTCTTTTTCTCTGACACCAAGCGCTTGCGCGATGCATTTTGTTGTGTACGCATTAACCGCTCGACCTAATTTGGCATTCCTGAGCGTATTAGGATGAACACCAATTGCTGATCCAGTTAGTTTATGTTCTTTTACCTTTTCAAGCAGACCGTCTTTTGCCCTATATTTAAAATTACGATTAACGCCTCTCTGCTGCAATTCAGTCATGAATGAAATGAGATGATGTGGTTGAATCTTGGCCAGCTTCAGGTGGCCAATAGCAGGAATAATTCTGTCGTCAAGCATAGACTTATACCAATCAACTGATTTTGTCTTGAGTTGCTTTTCAGCATAATCATGTGTCCACCGTGTAGAAAAATCAGCAAAAGTGATTTTCTCACCATCAAGATAAACTCCGTTTTTAACTTATTGTTCGAATTCATAGGCTTGCCGCTCAAGTTCTTTTGCCACCTGTTTTTTTGTCATTTCAGGAGGTGGTGACCATGTCATTTTTTCAACAAGTTTCTTATCGTTATTATCGTAACCGCAAGAAACAATTATTCTGTATGAATCGCCTCTTTTTTCAATGCTGGCCATGTTTTAACCCTTCTTTCTTACGCCGACGTTCTGCCCGCTTTGCCTCTAGTAATCCGCATTCAGGTGAGCAGTATTTCTTTATTGTGTTGCTAACAGATACTTCAAAGTTTCTTGAACATGTTGGTGCC
>JAAYLM010000334.1 GCA_012521915.1 Oscillospiraceae bacterium
AATGAAAGCGGCCGTCCCGCCAGCGCGCTGCGCTTCCGCGATCATGTGCAGGGCGACCGTCGTCTTGCCTGACGATTCCGGCCCGAAAACCTCCACAATACGGCCACGCGGCACACCACCCACCCCAAGTGCGATGTCCAGAGATAAAGCGCCGGTGGGAATAACCTCCACCTGCACACTGGCCTGCTCCCCCATCTTCATGACCGCCCCCTTGCCAAACTGTTTCTCAATCTGGCTGAGGGCCGCGTCCAGGGCCTTCAATCTGTCATCAGCGTTTTTCTGCGTTACTTCCTGGTTGGACTTTCCAGTCCCTCGATCTCCTCTAGCCATATCTACCTCCAGAATAGAACAATCGTTCCTTTATGTGCATTATATCGGCCTTGCACGTTCAAGTCAAGCGCCTAACATCGGCAAAAGCCGGCAAAAGAAGCTGTTTTCTGCTTACTTCTCCACAGCTGCCAGCTGGCATTCAGGCAGCAGGGCGACCGCGCAAGCGGCCGGCCAGACCGTTCAGATGGCTGATGAACTGGCGTGATTCTGGCATGCGCAGCAGCCAGGCGACGGCCAGGTATGCCGCTGAACCGAATAATGCCCGCACCGCGTACCAGACCAGCTGTGCAATTTTGCCTTCCGGGTCAAACGGCAGCTTGCCAGCAAGCAGCACCATCAGGATCAGCGCACAGGTGCAAAGGGCGCAGCGGATCATGAAAGGCCATAGTTTTTTAGGCGCGGCACCCGGAAAACCCCTGCTGTAAAGCATGTACAGCAAAAACGCGCTGATCAGGCTGGTCAGCATGTAGGCAAAAGACAAACTGCTGACACCCAAGTTGCTCCAGCGGGTTAAAAGCAGACAGAACAGGGCATTGAGCAGTAAATTCAGCACGCCGTTATATAAGGCGATTCGGGTCACCCTGCGGGCATAAAATGCCTGATTCGTGATAAACACAAAAGTCTGGGCGACCATAGCGATGCAGTACCAGCGCAGAATCGAAGCGGTGACCACAACGCCTGCGTCCGTATAATGACTGCTCCACTGAAAGATCGCCCGGATGGTGTCCTGCTGCATGGCCAGGAAAAGCGCGGCTGAAGGAAAAACCAGAAACAGAGCAGAACGCAGGCTGCTGCTGTAAAGTGTACGGCCTTCGCTCTGCTGGCCGGCAGCATGCGCACGAGCCAGGGATGGCAACATGACGTTGCCGATGGCAATGACGAAAACCCCATAGGGCAGCTGCCAGGTCGTTGTCGCCTGGCGCAGGGCTGTGACCGCGCCGGTGAACTGACGGGCAAAAGCCGTCAGGATTATGGTGTTGACCTGGACGATGGAACCGGAGATCAGTGTCGGCACAGCCAGGTAGAGCAGCCGGCGAAACCCCGGGTCGTGGTAGTCAAATGAAAAAACATAATGCTGGAACGCCTTGCGGGCCAAGTAAAACTGAAAAAGGAAATAAATGAGTGCTGAAGCCATGACACCTGAGGCAACACGCACAACCCCGCTGGCTGATGCCTGGCCCAGCAGGACCATGGCCAGGACCACACAGATGTTGTAAATGGAAGGGCCGAATGAAGTCGACGCGAACTTGCGGTACGCGTTGAGGATGCCGATGCACAAGGCAGCCAGCATCATGAAAAAGACCTGGGGGAAAAGGGCTCTGGTGACCCGTACTGCCAATTCAATGACGGCAGGATCCTTGCCCTGATTGTATAAGGCGATCAGACCAGGGGCCGCCACTTCGCCGATGAGCACGGCCAGCAGCATGGCAACCGCGGCCAGGTTGATGAAGATGCTGATGCTGCGCCATCCCTTCTTTTCCTGGCGCCGCTCGATCACGGCCGATAGTGTCGGTGTAATGGCCGCCTGAATAGCCCCGCCGACCAGCAGCTGGTAAAAAAGGTCCGGGATCTGAAAACCGATCAGGAAAGCATCTGATTCGACGCCCAGACCGCCAAACACCGGGACAATTAGGATCTCGCGCAGCTGCCCGGTTATTTTGCTGAGCAGCAGGCCGACCATCATCAGAACCGTTGCGGTTGTCCGGGTCAGGCCGGTCTTGCCTGCTTTCCGTTCTCTCGCGACAGGCTGAACCGCTTCAGCCGGTTCTTCGGCCTGGGCTGGTATACCGATATCAGCCCGACGAACCGGCGCATGCTGTTCTGAAGCTTTCTTCTGCGAACGTTTCACCGAACCAGCTGCCTCCTGACCAGATTATGCGCGTTCAACGCAGCTACTTTACGTATTCTGGCCCGGTTTCTGCCTTGTTGCAGCAACTGGGTCTCCTCGCCCTGCGGCCCGGATACCGCCAGCCAGACAGTGCCGACCGGTTTTTGTGCGGTTCCGCCACCTGGGCCGGCGATACCGGTGATGGCCACTGCCCAGTCTGTAGCGAACAGCTTGCGGCAGCCACGTGCCATAGCCAAAGCACAAGCTTCGCTGACAGCGCCTTCTTGCTGCAGCAATGCTGTACTGACACCAAGCTGCCTGGTTTTAACGTCATTATCGTAGGCAACGATTGATCCCCGCAAGACCCGGGAAGCATCAGGATAATCAGTCAGCTGAGCCGTAGCCAGACCGCCGGTGCAGGATTCGGCATAGCTGATCGTCTGGCCGCGCTCAATCAGCAGATCCCGCAGCACTTCCGGCATGGTCCGTGTCCCTACTTCGTAGATAAAAGAGCCGACACGCTGGCGTACAGCCTCCAGTAATCCGGCTGTCCTGTCTTCTTCATCTTCAGAACGGACAGCCTGGGTGATACGGAAGACAACCTCACCTTCAGAGGCATAAGGCGCCAGAGTCGGGTTCTGCTGCTGATTGATCAAATCCAGCAACGCTGTTTCTGCGGAAGACTCACCGATACCGATCATGCGGACAAAAACGTGACGCAGGCGCGCCCGGGTACGGCTGCTGATCCAGGGCACGACAGACTCATCAAACATCAGCTGCATCTCCGAAGGAGGTCCAGGCAGCAGGATCAGGTGGCATGGGTGGCCATCCTGGATGTACGCGATGATAGCGCCCGGCGCTGTCCCGTTGTTGTTGGGCAGCGCGATGCAGGGGTCAGGCAGTTGGGCCTGCTTCCAATTGTTATCAGTGGCCTGACGCCCCATCCGCTCGAAATAACCGGCAATCGCCGATCGGCTGGGTTCATGCAGGCGCAGGGGCAATCCGGCGACCTGGGCGGCCACAGCCATGGTCAGGTCATCTTGCGTTGGTCCCAGCCCTCCGGTCAGGATAACGATATCTGAACGGGCTGCTGCCTGTCGGATGCAGGCGGCCAGCCGTTGGCGGTTGTCACCAACGACCGTCTGGTAATAGGAATGGAGACCCAGAAGGCTTAATGAACGGGCTAGCCAGGACGCGTTGGTGTTGACAATCTGGCCAAGCAGCAGCTCGGTTCCCACACAGATGATCTCCGCGCTGGTTACACCAGCGTTCTTCGTTTCTTGCTGATTCATCAATCGTATGCCTCCTCTTTTCGCTGGTTATCTGCGTCCGGCCTTCGCGCACCCTCATCTGCCGCATCACTCGGGTCAGCGGCATCCTGCTGTTTTTCCTCTCCTTCAGCCAGATCGAGCCCTTCCAGTTGACGGCGCACCTTTGTCGCATGGCGCAGGCAGGCTTCTGTTTCAGCGGCACTGCGCGTCAGCCGTCCGTGCACTTTGCGTAGACTGTCCTCATAGCGCTGCAGTTCATGCTGCAGGCTGCTGAGCGCTCCGGCGATGAGCAATGAACGTCTTTCCATGGACTGCAGGCGGAAAACCGCACGCAGTCCGGCCAGGATGGCCGCCATGGATGTAGGCCCGGCCAGCAGCACATGATACTGGCGGTACATTTCGGCAGCCAGGGCGCCATCGCGCATCGCTTCTGCAAACAAAGTCTCCCCCGGCAGATACATGATGGCAAAATCTGCCGTTCGAGGCGGCAGAATATACAATTCACTTATTTTCTTTGCTTCCTGGCGCAAGCGGCCAGTCAGTTCACGGCTGAAGACGGCTGCGGCTTCCTCATCATCCGCTTCACGGGCAGACAACAGCCGGTGCAGATAATCAAGCGGAAATTTCGCGTCAACTGGCAGAACCACTTCCTGGCCACTTTGATCTGAAGATATAAGAATCGCAGCGTCAACCGCCTCCTGATTGCCACTACGCAAACGCATTTGTGTCCTGTACTGGCCCGGGGCCAGCACATCGGCCAGCAGCCGCTCCAGATGCAGTTCTCCGATAATGCCACGTCCCCTTACCGACCCCAAAGCCTGCCTCAACGAGCGTACATCTGTGGCCACCAGCTGCATTTCCCTCAGGTTGGCAGCAATTTTCCCCATCTGCTCCTGTACAGACTGGCGGATGTTGTCCAACATCTGGCTGTTTCCCTGGCCGGACTGCTGCAGCTGGCTGAGGAACAGAGCGTTGATATCGCGCAGCTCCCGTCCGGATTCGCTGACCTTGTTGTGCAACGACTGCTGCAGCTGCTCCGTTTGCTGCTGGTACTGCAGGCTCAGCTGGTCAATGGAAAACCGAAGGAGCTGCTGCTGGTCATCACGTTCTTTAATGCGGTGGCTCAGGCGGTTCAGCTGAACAAGCAGAATAATGACCAGGAACAGCAGAAAAAGAGTCAGAGCAAGCATAAACCAGGAAGCGTCCGGTAAAAGCGCCGGGCCAGGAGACGCCAGCGGACAGGCCGTGATCATGGGGTCAGGCCTTCAATCCTGCAGAATGCATCAACGGTGTTCTGCAGCAGCATGGCAACCGTCATCAGGCCGACTCCGCCCGGCACAGGGGTCAAGGCTGACGCCACCGGCTCAACAGAATTGAAATCAACATCACCGACAACTTTCCCCTGTTCATTGCGGTTGATACCCACATCGACCACTACAGCACCAGGCTTGACATGCTCAGCGGTGATCATCTGAGGCTTGCCGATGGCGACAATCAGGATGTCAGCTTCACGGCAGACCGCAGGCAGGTCACGGGTACGCGAATGAGCCAGTGTGACCGTTGCATGTTCACGCAGCATCAGCTGGGCAATCGGCTTACCGACGATGTTGCTGCGGCCGACGATAACGCAGCGTTGGCCTTTGATCGGCTGCTCATAGGCCTTCAGCATGGCGATAATGCCGGCAGGTGTACAGGGAAGAAGGCAGTCCCGGCCCAGCGAGAGCAGGCCGACATTGACCGGATGGAAGCCATCGACATCTTTTTCAGGTTTGATGGCGCAGATGATGGTGAATTCATCGATATGGTCCGGCAAAGGCAGCTGGCAGAGAATGCCATGCACTTTGCTGTCCTGGTTGAGCTGATCAATCAAGGCCAGCAGCTCCAGCTGCGAAACAGAATCCGGCAGGTGATAACCATAAGAACGGATACCCGCCTCTTCACACGCCTTCTTTTTATTGTTGACGTATAAAGTTGATCCAGGATCCTCTCCCACCTGGATCACAGCCAGCCCCGGACGTTTGCCGGCTCGCTGGCTTAGCTGCTCAACGGTGGCCCCGGTCTTGGCACGCAGCCTTGCCGCCAGTTCTTTTCCTCGCATGATTGTGCTCATTTTGCTTGCCTCCCTCATCTATATGGCGTTGATCCTTATGATCTTCTGGTCGCGCTTCTGCCTTGACAGGGTACGGGTTTTTTGCGACCACGCTTGACGACTTGTGTCCGCGCCTTTTTTGCCGCTGCATGCCCTCTGATATCAGGCATTCCGGTCCGCTGCCGATCAGGTCTTCCCGTCCGGCCAGCCGCAGTGCCTCCAGGACAGACCGCCGGTTCCCCGACAGGAACGGCTGGAGCAGGGCACGCTGCAACCGTTTTTCCTGCTGGTCCGGTACATGGATGGGCTGCATGGTCAGGGGGTTCAAACCGGTATGATACATGACTGTTGACAACGTACCCGGCGTTGGATAGAAATCCTGGACCTGCTCTGGTCGGCGCCCGGTTTTCTTCAGGTATTGCGCCAGCATAACCGCGTCCTCAAGCGTGCTGCCCGGGTGGCCGGACATCAGGTAGGGCACCAGATACTGGCGCAAACCAAGCTGTTCGTTCATCGCGGTGAAGCGCTGGCTGAAAGACTGGAAAGCGGCGCCGCCCGGCTTGCCCATGGCATACAAGACATTGTCGCTGATATGCTCAGGAGCGACCTTAAGCTGACCGCTGACATGGTGGCTGCAGAGCTGTTCAAAAAAAGAAGGGTCCCGGTCAGCCATCAAAGTGTCAAAACGGATGCCTGAACGGATAAAAACACGGCGCACCCCAGGCATTTTCCGAGCCTTTTCCAGCAGGTCGCGATAAGGTTTATGGTCTATTTCCAGCTGGGTACACGGTTCAGGAAAAAGGCACTGGCGTCTTCGGCAGACAGAGCCCGACCGCTGTCGGGCACACGCAGGTTGGTGAAAATTGGCTGTTGGTCCGCCTATGTCATGGATGTACCCTTTAAAATCAGGCTGCTTTACAAGCTGATCCACTTCTGACAGGATGGAAGCGTCGCTGCGTGCCCGGATCAGGCGGCCCATGTGCTGGGTGATCGCACAGAAATGACAGCCGCCATAACAGCCGCGATGCGCGGTTATGCTGAATCTGACTTCCTGCAAAGCCGGAACACCGCCAAGTGTCTTGTAAACAGGATGCGCCTCACGTGTGTAAGGCAGGCTGTAGACACGGTCAAGAGCGTCGCTATCCAAAGGTCTGGCCGGCGGGTTCTGTATCAGGAAACGGTCGCCGTGCGGCTGGATGAGCCTGCGCCCCTGACCGGGGTCCTGCTCTTCCAGCTGAACCCTGGCCGCAATGGCGCAGGCTCGCAGGTCCACCCGTACCTGTTCCGCAGAAGGCAGCAGAACATGCTGGTCGTCCTGGGGCAGGCAGTCCCCGGCTAGTTCAGACGGGCTCTTGCCGGTGAGGTTGACCGGTTCGGAAAACTGATCGAGAAAAGCAATGGTGCGGCGCGGCAGCTGCTCTTTTCGCAGCAGTACCGCTGTACCGGGCAAAGCGTTGAGCCGTTCATGCGGCACACCACGGGCCAGATAGGTGGCGGCATCCAGCAAAGACCGCTCCCCTTCCCCGTAAACCAGCAGATCAGCCTGGCTTTCTTCCAAGATACCGGGACGTACGGTATCGCTCCAGTAATCATAATGGGCAAGACGACGCAGGCTGGCTTCGATGCCGCCGATGATCAGCGGGACAGAACCCAGTTGCCGGCGCACCATGTGGCTATAGGTGATGATTGCCCGGTCAGGCCGCTGACCAGCCTTTCCGCCGGCGCTGTAGGCATCGGTGGAACGCCGGCGCAGGGCAGCTGTGTAATGGTTGACCATGGAGTCAACGACTCCGGAAGAGATCAGAACCGCCAGCTCAGGCTTGCCCAGCTGCAGCAAAGAACGGGGATCCTGCACGTCCGGCTGGGCAATGATCCCCACCCGATAGCCGGCATCAGCCAAAACCCGGGAAATGATGGCACAGCCAAAAGAGGGGTGGTCGACATAGGCGTCACCGCTGATAAAAAGGAAATCCAGCGTTTCCCAGCCATACTGGCTCATCTCCTGGCGTGACATGGGCAGATGCGGCATAATCAGGGATTCTCCTTGGCTTTGAGTTCCTGATACTGCCCCTGGGTGATCAGGAGCTTGCGCGGTTTGCTGCCGTCAAATGGGCCGATGTAGCCTTGATCGTGCAGTGCGTCGATCAGACGGGCAGCCCTGGGGTAGCCGACATTCATGCGCCGCTGCAACAGGGAAACCGACGCATAACCTGTTTCTACCACAATATCAAGCGCTTGTGGCAGCAGTTCGTCATGCTCATTGTTGTTTTTTTCTTTGCTGGCGCTGGCCTGGGCGGTCATGATGGCATCGGATACCGCATCATCATAATCCGCGGCATGCTGGGTTTTTATGTAGTTGAGCACCTGCTCAACTTCTGAATCCGTAATGAAAGCACCCTGACCGCGCAATGGTTTCGAAGCGCTCTGGGGATAATACAGCATATCGCCTTTCCCCAGCAGTTTTTCAGCGCCCGACGTATCAAGGATGGTGCGTGAATCCACCTGTGACGCGACAGCGAAAGCGATACGCGACGGGATATTGGCCTTGATAACACCTGTGATGACATCAACAGAGGGCCGCTGTGTGGCGATGATCAGATGGATGCCGGCGGCCCTGGCCATAGCGGTAAGGCGTGCGATGGCATCTTCAACTTCCGTTGGTGTTGTCATCATCAGGTCGGACAGCTCATCAATCACCAGCAGGATCAGCGGCAGATGCTCATACTCCGCTTCATCATTGTCGGCGGAGAGGGCTGCGGCATTGGCTGCCGCCGATGCCTGGTAGGACGAGATGTCCCTTACAGCTTTTTCCGCAAACAGGCCGTAGCGTCGGACCATCTCATTAACTGCCCAGTTCAAGGTGTTGGACGCTTTCTTGGGATCGGTGACAACCGGGGCCAGCAAATGGGGTATGCCGTTGTAAACACTCAGTTCCACGACCTTGGGGTCGATCATCAGCAAACGCACATCTTCCGGTGAAGAACGGAAAAGGATGCTCATGAGAACAGCGTTGATGCAGACTGATTTGCCTGAACCGGTGGCGCCGGCAATCAAAAGGTGCGGCATGCGCGTCAGGTCACAGAGAATCGGATTGCCCTGGATATCGCGGCCGAGTGCCGCAGTCAGCGGTGAACGGGTGTTCTGGTATTCAGGTGACTCCAGCAAACCCCGCAACAATACCGGCTTGGTTTCCTTGTTGGGTATTTCAATACCGATGGCTGACTTCCCTGGAATCGGTGCCTCGATGCGAACGCCCAGGGCTGCCAGATTCAGTGCGATATCATCAGCAAGGTTGACAATGCGGCTGACCTTGACTCCGGGTCCGGGACTCAGTTCAAAGCGTGTGATGGTCGGTCCGGTCGTGACATGGACCACATTGGCCTGGATGCCGAAGCTCTCCAGCGTTTGCTCCAGTTTCAGGCCCATGGCATTGACGGCCTGGCTGCTGACCCGGTTGGGCGCGCTGTCATCCTGGCGCAGAAGGCGCATTGGCGGAATCTGGTAAGTCGGGCCCAGTGCAAGCTGGCGACCTGCTGTACGAGCGGTCTGCTGCGGCAGCGTGACCTCCGGTTTTACAGGCGCTGAACGGTCAGTCCAGTGGGCGCGGCCATTGCCTAGTTCATCTAATGATGGTTTGACCGGCACATCTGCCTCATTGGCTTGTTCCGGTTGTTCATCCGGTAATTCAGCAGGCGCTGATTCCGGATGCATGTTCTGGGAACCGGTGGTCACACGGTGAATACCTGCCGGCAGGTTTACCGGCCGTACAGGCTGCTCGGCTGCATCCACCGTCCTGATCTCCAAGTCGTAGGGAGCAGCTTTGGTGAGCGCGGCTTGGGCATGGCCTGTGTTATCCGCAGTGGCGTCAATTTCTTCCCTGACTTCAGCTTGCAGAAATTCAGGGACATCCAAATCTGCCGGTTCAGGTTCCGCAAGGCCATCTTCATAGTCGTCAGCCTGGAAAAAGCGCTTAAGGTTCTTGAGCAGGTTCGGCTTCTGCTGCCGCTGCGTCGACACTGATGCCGTGTCCTGCCGGCTATGTTCGGCTGCTTGAGCAGTTTTGCCCGCATCTTCCGGCTGCAGGAGCAAGTCATAGCTTTTCTTGTCCTGAACGCTTTCGTCACGTGCCTCTCTGGCCTGATCAACATGATCCCGCACCGCCTGATCCACCCTTTCACGGGTCGCGCTGAGCGCTTTTGCGGTCTGGCCGAACATGCCGGACAAAGAAACATTAAACAGCAGGATAACCAGTGAGAGCAGCAGGGCACTCAGCAGCACCAGCGAACCGATCGGGCCGGCAACGGCCAGTAGCGACAAAGCCATTCCGCCGCCCAAAAGGCCGCCACTGAGACTGCGGCTGCCTTCTTTTGCGATCAAGGACGGGTCTATGCCACTTTTCCAAAGTTGCCGCAGTGCCGTCCAGGCCTGGTACTGGCCGCCTTCAGAACGGCTGGCCGTGCGGATCGCCTCACTGTCTGTTGTCAGGAGATGCAGCAAAGCCGCCAGGCCGATCAAAAGAATCAGAACATAGGTAAAACGGCGCCGGGTGACACGCATGTCTTTTTCCAGCAGATAATCAAAGGCCATATAGGCCAGCAGTATCGGAAGAACAAGGGCCGCCACGCCAAGCAGTCCGAAACCGGCTGTTTGCAGGATCTGACCCAGCCAGCCGCTGCGTGCGGCAGGCAGATAAAAGGCAACACCAAAGATGACAGCTACAGCCAGGTAGAGGACACCGCTTATTTCTCTTTTTTTATCAACCTCTCGCCCCGCCATGAAGCTGACCCTCCCCACCATATGGCTGATGATCCTCACGTGTTGCCAGCCGACGCGCCGTCAGAAGCAAGGCAACCATGGTTTTCGCATCACGGATCATGCCGCGTTCAACCTGATCCAGCAGGTCTTCCAGCGGACAAGTGACACAGGACAGAAACTCACCGTCATCCGGATGAGCCTGGCCGGCTGTCAATCCTGTAGCCAGATAGATTGACAAAGCTTCACTGCAGTAGCCAGGTGATGGATAAAGCGTCGTAAGCAGATAAAAGCTGCTGGCCTGCAATCCTGTTTCTTCCGAAAGCTCACGCCTCGCACAATCCAGCGGCAGCTCCTGCGGCTCCAGCTTGCCGGCAGGGATTTCCAGCATTTCGCAGTCAAAAGCTTTGCGATACTGCCGGACCATGGTCACCTGCCCGTCATCATGCAGGGGAAGGATACAGGCGCCCCCGCTGTGCCGGACAATCTCCCGGCGCGAAGTGCGCCCGTCCGGTAAAGTGACCGCATGGACTTCAACATTGAAAACACGTCCGGAAAAGGGTTGATCAACCTTTTGGCTGGGTTCTTGATACAAATTTTTCATCCTTTCATCTGACGACTTTTATCGGATCTCGTCCCGCTTTTCTGCTGTATCGTTCTGCTCAGCGGTTTGGCTGCGCATCTTGCGGATCTCGGCCACGGCCAGCTGGTCGCAGCGGTTGTTGTAGTCATGGTCGGCATGGCCGCGCACCTTGATCCAGCTGATCTGGTGCTTGCCGGATACTTGAAGCAGTTCCTGCCAGAGATCCATGTTGCTGACAGGATCTTTGGCCGCGTTGCGCCAGCCGTTACGCTGCCAGTTCGCCAGCCACCCCTGTGTAAAGGCCGACACCAAGTAGGCACTGTCACTGTAAAGATTAATCTTGCAAGGCCGCTTCAGCTGCCTGAGCGCCTGGATGGCCGCCATCAGCTACATGCGGTTATTGGTTGTCGAGCCTTCTGATCCGCTGATGACCTTCTCGACACCACGGGCTACCAGGATGGCTGCCCAGCCACCTGGTCCGGGATTGCCGGAGCAGGCTCCATCCGTATAGATTTCCACGACATCAGTCATGGCTGTCCGTCGTCTGCTGCATCATGCGTGCTTTATTCGCGGATGAGGCGACCGCACGGATCAGTGCGGAGCGCAGGCCATCAGCTTCCAGGCTGGCGACCGCTTCAATGGTTGTGCCTCCCGGTGAACAGACCTGGTCTTTCAGTTCCGCAGGGTGGCGGCCGGTTTCCAGAACCATGCCCGCAGCGCCGTAAACCGTCATTGCGGCCATTTCCAGGGCCAGGTCACGTGGCAGGCCTTCGCGCACACCACCATCGGCCAGGGCTTCGATAACCAGCATAATATAAGCAGGCCCGCTGCCTGACAAACCGGTTACAGCCGACATGGCCGACTCGGGAACAACATAGACACGCCCGCAGGCAGACAACAGTGTTTTGGCCTGCTCTTGCTGCTGCTGGTCAGCACCGGAAAAACAAACAGCACTGACGCCGGCACCGACCAGGGCCGGGGTGTTGGGCATCACACGGGCAAGAGCCACTGCCGGTCCGGCCAGTTGGCGTAGCCGGCTGAGGCTGACCCCGGCCGCGATGGAAACCAGCAGCTGTTTCGTATCCAGCGGAGACAAGTCCTGCAGCACGGTCGCCACGGCCTGCGGCTTGACGGCCAGCAAAACAACATCAGCACCCGACACAGCCTGCCGTGATGTCAGACTGTGACATGCGCCGACCGACGCGGCAAATTCAGCCGCTTTCGCTTGATCAGCGTCAAACAGGCGCACCTGTTGCGGCATGACGGC
>JAAYLM010000045.1 GCA_012521915.1 Oscillospiraceae bacterium
ATGCAGGTCAATAAAGCGTTTGTAAGCAGCGGTCGGGTAGTCGAAAGCGCCGGCTCTGGAACGGGCGGTCCACAGAAGTGGGTGCAGAGTGGAATATTCCACCAGCGGTGTCCGGATGCAATGGCGCAGCGTCTCACGAACGAACAAGGCTTCATAGTACCAGCCCAAGCCTTCCAGGTCGCCGGTACAGCAAGCGCCGATGCACTCCAGGCCATCGAAGTACATCATGTCAAAACCGCCTTCGTTATAGGTCTGGGCTTTGTTCTTGGCCAGTTTGTAAAACAGCGCGCTGCCCGGTGTGCACTGGAACAGGTTGTACATCGAGCGCAGATGGCGCAGTTTCCCGACTTTCCTATGGGTTTGAGCAGTCGTGCCCAGATGGCCGCGCCGGCAGCCCGTCAGCCGGTGCGCATCATCATGGCCGCTGAATGAGATGATCTCATGGTCGATTAACAGGCAGGTGACCTCCTGGGTCGTGTGCGTCGTCTGGTAGAACGGCACCTCGGTTGCGTTCTCCTCGATGGACAGCCAGTCAGACTGTGCGTCCAGATCCTCAGCCAGCGTGTACTCAGCAAAGCTGTACAAATCTGGATCGGGAACAGGGCTGACGAAGTTGGATCGCACATCCACCATGCCTGTATAGGAATGCAGGCCGGCCAGACAGTTTTGCTCATGCAGCACATCCGATACTTTGCTCCTGAAGTCAAGTACGCCTCGGGGAAAAAGATCAGGATCAAAGCGGTAGTCCGCATGCCGGTACAGGAATCCGTGATGGAAGTCGACCTGGCTGATTCCTGATTTGAGCAAAGGGGCCAGCCAGCGGTCATCGGAAATGTCGGGCGTAGTGCAGGCCAGTACATAGTCGTCACGGGCACCCGGCGCTTCGGCACCATAAGGCCCGCCATAGGGTTTCATGGGGATGTCGTCGATACTCAGATGGGCAATAGCCCGTTTCAGAATCGCCCGCAAGTCTTCGAATTTCGCACCGGCAATAGCTGCCGAAGCGCCAACCGCGCCAAGTTTCGCATAGGCCAGCGCGCCTAGTTGTTCACTGCGCCCGGGCAGCTCCAGCAAATTGCAGCGCAGGTGCAGGCTGATCGCTGTGCCGCTGAAGCTCGTTGCTGGATCGTCGCGCAACACTGCGCCGCCAAAGACGAAGCGGCCGTAGTCGACGCCCAGCGGCTGCTGATCAATCACGGTAAAGCGCAAGTGGCCGGCAAAACACTGCACCAGCAGGTTAAAGCATACTGTAGGAAAACGCACTGTGAGCACGTTCTGTGCATAGATCACTTCTGCCGGCGGAACCGCCTCGGGATAGGGCTTGACAGCCACACCGGGCAACAGGTAGAACGCATAGGATCCGGGCTTAGCCAGATCGATCCCGGTTGCGCACTCGCGAAAGCCGGTAAGCACACCCCGTTCGTCAAATGAATAATCAAGTTTTTCCGTACTCAAGGTAAATCCAGACATCTTACCATCCCTCCTGGCTGAGTGATTTCAAGTTCGTGCATCAAATTAGTTACTCATAGTTCTCATCTTCTGGGTGTATGCCGGATTTTTGATTGACCCGTGCCCCTGTCGGTTTTGGCACATAACCTGCCAGGATCGGATCGTTGCTTTCCCGGAGAAACAGGTCAAGACGTTCCTGTAGTTGCTTTCGCACCGACTCATAATCCGGGTCATCTGCCAGATTGTTGCGTTCAGCTGGATCCAGATGCAAATCATACAGCTCAACACGGCTGCGGACAACGTCACCAATCCCGCTTACCAGCAAAAACCTTTTAGACAGGCCATTATCAATATTGGGCAAGACAAATTTGCTGAAATCATCATCATAGCGCACGATCAGTTTGTGGCGCATGGTCCTGATACAGCGCATAGGCTCATAGGCTGCATGATAGGTGGATTCTGCGAAAATTTCACTGCGAATGCTCTCTGTACCGCAAAAAAGAGGCATCAGGGACTGACCCTGCAGCCAAGCCGGGCGATCCAGCTGCAAAACATCGCAAATCGTGGGGTAGATGTCGACATGGGACACCAGTGCGTCACAAAGCGGTGGCATCTCTTGACCAGGAATGCGTAACATCAGCGTCACACCGATACCTGTATCATACAGGTTGCATTTCATATGGGGGAAAGCGATCCCATGGTCTGTGGTCAAGATGACCATCGTATTCTGCCAGTGACCGAATTTTTTAAGTGCGTCCAGAACCATGCCGGCCGACCTGTCCATTTCCTGAACACTCTCAATATAATCAGCATAATCTTCTCGTGTCTGTCGGTTGTTAGGCAGGCAATGAGGCGGCTGTACCCGATCGGGGTTGACGGTCTGATGTGGCAGATACGGCCTGTGGGGCAGACGAAAGCCGACAGCAAGAAAAAAAGGCTGTTCCGGTTGATTCTGCCGGCTTTGCAAAAATGATGCCGCGGCATGGGCAGCAGCCCTGTCCTGTGAAAGCATATCTGTGGCTGCCACACGCTCATGGTCTGGCGGGAGCACCTCGCTGTAGCCCAGGGAATAGGAATCAGCAGCTTCATGCTGATGGCCGCTCAGAACCGTGTGAAAACCCTGCTGTCTGAGCCAGGCCGCCAGATGGTGTGATGGTTCCGCCAGACTGAACCCGCGATGCGTCAGTCCGATCAGGCCGTTACTGTGCGGATACTGGCCGGTCAATAAAGCGCCTCGGCTGGGTGAACAGGTTGGCGCCGCGCAGCAGGCATTGGTGAAAACAGTTCCACTCTGCGCTGCGGCTGTAAGGTTGGGGGTTTGGATCGCATACCCGTATAAACCGTTATACCGGCCCATATCATGTGCATGAAGGTAGAGAATATTCAATGATGATCTCCTTTTCAGTTGCTTTGGCCAACGCGTACCAGGTCTGTGCGCACATGCACAGCCGTGCTCATGCTCCATTGAGCGGTGATACAGAATGAACGGTCCAGCTTTCTTCCTCCCTGATCAGGCTCACGTTGACAAGTACGGGACGACACTGAAGGTCATACAGAACTGTCCGCAAGTCAATAAGATCCTGTTTTTGATCAATAAGGAAAAGAGGCAGGCAGTCCGTTTGTTCCATGGTCCAGGTTGAAACAGTCTGTAGATATAAAATGCTGCCATCATCCTGCTCAGTTGTCCAGGTCCCTTGCTGCAGCAGCTGACGTATCTGGTCGGCCAGTTCTTGATCGGCCAGCTGAAAGGCCAACCGGTCACCCTCTGTACTGATCATGGTCTTGTTCATAGCGTCTGCACTGATGGCAATCAACGTGCGTATTTGACGCGTGTTTCCCGCATCTGACAGCTGACCTTCAGCTGATGTCCAGGTCAGCTGGTGCAGAAATTGGTGCTCTGCCACACCACCGGCTACTTGCGTTCCCTGATAGAACAGATCATTTTCCAGATAAAAGATTTGATCATCCCGGTTGAGAACCAGGGGTGATGACAGAATATCGAAGGCAGGGCGCAATACAGGCAGGATATGAGCCGCAGCAAAAGAACCTGCGTTATCCCGCTGGCAAAAATCGGCTGGTATAAGATCCTGGTTGTATAAAACAATCTGACCATGCTCAAGAAGAAAGTCTGGACGGCTGATATCCAGCCAGCGGTCCAGCTCATCGAGTGGCAAAGCCAATGAAAGCAACTGATTCTGATTCTGATCACTAAGTTTCAGAAAGAGATTGCCGGTCAGCAGCGGATCCAGCTTCCCCTCGATGCGAATCAGATCCTGCAGGTCCGCCAGAAGTCGCTGGATATCATAGAGCGGTGCAGGCAGTTGTGGTGCTGGTGTCTGCTGTGGTGACGAAGAATTTGCTGCTGAATCCGGCGTGTCGACCTTAACACGCAGAGAAAGGTTCAGCCCCAGAGTGGGATCAAGAGCACTGCCCTGGGGAGCTTCCTCTGATTTCTGGCCGGAAAGTGACCAGGCAATGGCATTGGCCGGCAGCAATGCCGGCAAAGTCTGCTCCATCTGCTCAAACAAGGCAAAAACTTCATCGCTGGTAAAAAGGTTGTCACGGACTGTCAGGTTTTTTCTTTCATCACTAAAATAGTCAATACGGCCTGCCAGAACACGGCGCAGCAGCTGTGTCAGGTCCAAGGGCATAAAACCTGTCTGCTGGCCATCAGATGCGACAGGTACCCGATAGCCTTTTCGGCCAATCCAGACACACCGGTCGAAGCTTGAGTCGCGAACATGCAGAACAAGGGGACCGCTGTCTACGGTCTCAAACAGGCTGTCGCTTACACGCAGCTGGCTGGGCAAATAGGCATCCCCCGTTTTGAGTGGTTGTCCGGCGTGATTGTAGAAAGTGCAGTTGCGCAAGACAATGTTTTCCGAACTGTTGAGAAGAATGGCGGAGCCGGCGCTGCCGAAAAACTCACAATCCTCAAACAGTATGCTGTTGCTATCGCGCACTTCGACCAATGTCGAGAAATCAGGCACTTGCCGGCCTGTCCAGTCCGGACGGTCAAAGCCAAAACGAATCTGCCGGAAAGTAATGTTGGCGCAACCCTGAAGAGACAGCAGCGGTTTGCCCTCATCCGAGCTTGACAAGGTCGGCTTGCCCTGACCTGATGATGTCACGACCAGATTTGTCACTTTGTTCAAAGTTGATACTTCGCTGCTGTCAAACCAAACGCCTGCTGGCAGTTGCAGTGTGTGGCCGCTGCTGAATGTGCCATAATCCGCTGGCGATAGTAGTTCGCGCACCGGTTCAGTCGGCCTTGTTGTTCGTTGTGATGTTGTCGGCTGCACAGTAGTCTGCTGCGTGGAGGGTGCGGTACTGATCACGGTCGGGCCGAGCGTTATCGTCGATTCGCTCACAACAGGCTGGCAGGCTGACAAAATCAAAAGAGACAAGCTGACAGCCATGATCAGGAAGAGCGATCTTTTTACCCGCCTTTCCTTTTTCCAGATCTTTATTGCGTTCTGCCTAATGAAGGCCATAGGAGGCTCCTGACTGGCTGGTTCTGACCAGCTTGATTTGATCCAGGTAGATTTTCCCCTGCCTTTTCCTGTCTTCAATGATCAGCACAAGACGATGGACCTGGTCAAGCAGATCATGAACCTCATCCAGGGAAAAGGTGAAGGTCTGCCAATGCAGTGTCGCCAGTACGGGTGATCGTTGTCTGAGCATCCGCAAAGGCTCATCAGCCAGGCCGGCAGCCAATGCCAGGCGTACATGCTTGATGTGCTGATCCGGATTAAAAAGACTTAAAGTTACAGCATCATAATAACCCAGATGGAGCGGCGGGAACAGGGATGCGTAACCCAACAGCGGTTCAACAGCGATTTCCTGATGTTCATCAGGGCGATAACTGATAAAAAGCGATCCATCCCCGTCGACTTTATTCGCTGGCTCGACGCTCATTTCGCCGGAGCCGCGGGACAGGCGCCAACGGGGATGCCAGCCGGCCCGTCTGATTACCCGGGCATCTGGTATGCACCAGAGCTTCAGGGAATCACAATGCGTCCATTCCATAGGTGCACAGTAATCGGAAGGTTCACGATCTGAGCGGAAAGGCACAACAGGCAAACTGTCACGACTGACAAGGTTCGCTTCCTGGTTCATGTCGGCAAAGGCATAGCTGACCGCAACCGGGTCTTTAATCTCATCGTGCCAAACCATGACGCGTACACCGTATAAGATGCGGGCACTGGCAGCGCGATATACACGGTCAGGCCCGCAAATGGCAAAACCGCGCAGCCGCTCGCCCGGACCGGACAGTCGCAGCCCGTCGCCGATCTGGCTGAACGATAAGATCATTTTGTTGCCGACGATTTCGATGTTGTTGCATTCCGGGGCTGTGCGCGGAGCTTTGCGGTCATAAAGAAGGCCTAAAGCAATACGCTCCAGCCGCTCGCCGACCGGAAGCTTGCTTACAGGATACTGAGGGTGGCTCCAGTCCCCGCTTGTTTCTGTATAATCCAGGGGAAGATCATACAAAGGCAGGAGCGCGGCAGGACAGGTCAGCTTGTGCCGGACAGCAGCCAGCATCTCATTAAATTCCGCCTGCCGGGTAAACCGATCCTGTCCATAATAAAAAGGTGCCGGCTGGACGATCAGGAAGGCCAGGCCTTTGCTGCCGCCAGAGCGGAAAACGCGCTGCCAGTCCGTGACAAGCAGCTGAAACGCTTCGGCGTAATATTCCGGTGCCAGGCCATCATGTCCTTCCTGATACCAGAGAACACCGCGAGCACCCATATACTTCAGTGGTTCTATTTTTCTCTCATACAGGGTGGACGGCTGTTGATGTGCGGGCAGCTCCTGAAACGATTGCCCGTCTTCATGAACCCAATCACGCGTTTCAGCCAGACATTCCCGGGACATAATGTGTTTGCCCAGCAATGCTGACTTGCTTATCCAGGCAGATATACAGGATCCGGACAGCGCAGTCTGCACCAGGCCAACGGGTATGTTCAAGTCGTGATGCAACTGACGGGCGAAAGCAAAGCCAACAGCTGAAATATCGGCTATATGCTGAGGTTGATCACCGTGCAGCCATTTTGTCTGACAGCCGGCGTCCTCTAAGGCTTCCGGCCTTTGCAGCTGATCCTGATGGGACCAGTCTTCCGGCGGATTGAGGATCCGTATATAGTGGACACACGCCAGTTTTTCCCATTTTTGCTGAGGCAGAATAGCACTGATTGGCATCTGCATGTTGGCCTGGCCGGCAACGATCCAGACTTCACCAAATAAAATATCCTGAAGGCAGATGGTCTTTGTGCCGCAAGACAAGGTCAGCATGTGAGGGTCAAAGGAAGCTTCACTGGCAGGGAAATCCAAAGAAAATTCGCCATGGTCATCCGCGATAACGGTTTTTTTGAAAAGAACACCATAATGCTTGTCCAGCGGGGAAACAGGCCGCCCATCATACGGGTGGCGTTCCAGGACCACCTGAACAGCGGCATGCGCGGCACACCAACCGTACAAGTGAAATGAAACCTGCTGTTGCAGGATCATGCCATCCTGAAAATGCGGCGGTAGCCGGAGCACGTCAGCCATGATGTCCTCCCCAATAACCATACATGACAGATTATACCGTTCTGCCCGGCAGACTGCAAAAAACCGAATGTTCCGTCTGCTATCATGGACCGGGCATTATCTAAGTCTGGTTTCAGACGATACTGTCATCAATCAGCAAAAGCTGGTCTATGGATTTCAGCAGGATGTAGACCTGCTCCCGTGTGACCCCTTTCGGCAAATGCAGCCGCAGCTTGACGACCGTATAGTTTTCATCGTCACTCTCCACCTCAATGTTGGTGATATTGGCACCGGTCTCACCGATAGCAGAAGCGACTTCACCCAGTTTGCCCGGCCGGTTGGCCAGCTTAATGGTGAATTCCGGATTGATCCGGGTTGGGCCGGTTCTTCTTTCCTCAAATTTCTCCAGCAGGACCAGTGCGCCATAGATAACGGCTACAGCAAAAAGAGCTGCGCCATAATGACCGGCGCCAACGGCCAGCCCGACACAGGCAACCGCCCAGAGGCTTGCCGCGGTTGTGAGGCCCTTAATACTGGCACCTTGCTTGATAATCGTGCCGGCCCCCAAAAAACCAATGCCGCTGATGACCTGGGCACCAAGGCGGGTCGGATCAATATTGACTGCTCCTTGGTAACGGATCAGCATAAATTCTGCGGTCACCATCACCAGCGCAGACCCCAGTGACACCAGCAGATGGGTTCTTAGGCCGGCAGCTCTTTTCTTGATTTCCCGTTCCAGTCCGACGACACCGCCCAGCAGAGCAGCAACCAGCAGTCTGGCCAGCATAGACAACAAATCCATCTTGCTCACACCATCCTTTCTCTGTCCGGCGTCATACATCCCTGTTCATAAGAAAGCCGCGAGGCGTCAGATCGCTGTACGCACCAGTTCAAACAAACCCATGGCCGTAAATCCGTATACAACGCTGCGTGCCCTGTCCAGCCGCAATAGGTCGCACAGCAGGTTTTCCACTTCCTGCCGGTCATCATCCTCCTGCATGCGCAGAAAATCCACCACCACCATGCCGCCAAGATTGCGCAGACGCAACTGGCGGGCAACCGCTTCTGCGGCCTTTAGGTTGGTCCGCAAGCGCAGCGCGCGCACATTGCTGCCCCGGATGTCCCGACCGCTGTTTACATCGATGACCGTCATGGCTTCGGTGGTTTCCAGTACAATGGAACCGCCTTGGTCCAGATAGATCATGTGCTGGTGCAGCTGTGAAGTCAGATTGGTCAGGCCATAGATGGCGGCTAGGCTGAAATCACCTTGAGGCCGCTGGTAATGCAGCAACGGCAGGTATTCTGGCATGATGTTCTGCAAGAGACGGTAAAGCTTATCATAAATCACCTGATCTTCCACCCTGATTCGCCTTAATTCAGGGCCGGTCCAGGTGATCAGGGCCATGTGGCAAGGATCGCCGAAAGCATACAGGCAACGGGGTACGGGACCGGCTGTTGCCTCTTGCGCCAATGTGAGCCACAACTTCCGGAGTCTTTCCAGATCCCTCTGGAAAAGATCCTCCCGGAGGTTTTCCGGCAAAGCACGCAGTTTGCTGCGGTGAAGCGGAGCAGCATGTGGGCGCAATACTGCGTATGGCCCCGGCAAAGCCAGGCGGGTGGTGACTTGATGGCCTTTATGCGTGGGTGTCCTTTTTCTGATCTGTACCATAAGCGTCTGGCCTCCCCGCACTTCCGGAGGTGCTTCAGACAGGGGCAACAGCGCATCATGGTCATCGCCAATATCAATAAAGGCGCAATTCAGTGCCGGGAGCACCTGCCGTACCTTGCCCAGCATCAGATCATGCCGGTTCAGGCAGGCGGCAGCACTTGCCGGGTTGCTGACAGGCAATTCCTGCTGCATGACCTCTACGGCCTGATCGCCCTCCATCAGCACACAATATAACGCCTGGCTGCTATGGTAAACGACCAGTTCACACGTCGTCTGCCCGCGCAAATTTGCTTTTTTCCCTTGCTCTGTATTCATTATCCTTCACGCAGGCGGGTGGCTGTCCGTGTCACGGAACAGTCAGCCGCGGCCAGTGTTTCCAATCCGGCCCGGTCAGTCAACAGCTGCAGAAACAAATCCGGTCGCAGATGGTCACGGCTTCCGGCAGATGCCATGAGCAGGACACGGTCGGCTGACAGACTCTGAACAGACAGAATAAGCGGTCGTATATCGAGCTGGCGTTTTTTTCCCTTGCTGACTTTTTCCACCAGCCAGGGAGACACAGTACCCCCTTCTTCCGGCAGGAAAAGACGTTCGACAGCTGCGGCCAGGCCGGGACATTCCAGCATGTACTCCGCCGCACAGACAAGGCTCATCAGGCTGGATCCTCCTGCCGGCAACTGCTCAGCGGCATGAACAGCCAGGCCTTCGGGGAGTTTTTCGTTAAGCGCCCCCATCCAGGTTTCTGCCGCAGAAGCTCCGGCTGGTTGATCTTCGCTGAGCAGAACGTCCAGCCAATCATCTTCGGTCGCGATCCCGACACCTATGGGTAACGCAAAGGACAGTTGAGGCCGTGGATTGAATCCACTGCTGTATGCTACAGGTATGCCAGCCCGGCGTACCGCTCTCTCAAACGTGCGCATCATGTCCAGATGAGCCAGCCAGACAGCAGGCCCCTGCCGGCTGAAACGCAAACGAAGCCTAGCAGTCAAAACAAAGACCTCCCCCAAATGCAGCGGCGCCACAATTCTGACAAGCCAAACGACATTCCGGTGCTGTTTGCCCGCTTTGTGATTTTTTATATTCGTTCAGCAAAAAATCGTGGGTAATGCCGCTGTCGATGTGGGACCATGGCAGAATCTCATCTGTCCGGCGCTGCCTGTTAGCGTAGAATACGGCATCAAGCCCGGCAGAGTGCAGGCAGTCAAGCCAGATATCCAGCTTGAAATGTTCATCCCAGGCATCGAAAACACAGCCTCGCCGATAGGCTTCCAGGATCACACGGCTCAAGCGCCTGTCGCCTCTGGCGAAAACAGCTTCAAGCAAGGCGGTCTGACTGTCATGCCACTGGTATTTGACAGAACGGCTGCGCAGCCTGTCACGCAGCAGCTGCTGACGGTGTTTGACCTCATCCGGGTCAGCCTGTCCAACCCACTGGAACGGCGTATGCGGTTTGGGCACGAAAACAGCGGTGCTGACAACCAGTTCCAGTTTACGCGGCCGTGCTTCACGCGGCAGGGAACGGTATAGGGATTCAATCTTGTCCACGAGGTCCGCAATGGCCAGAACATCCTCATCGGTTTCACTGGGCAGGCCGAGCATAAAATACAGCTTCGCCCCATTCCAGCCACCATGAAAGGCCAGGCGCATCGCGCTTAGCAGATCCTCTTCGCTTATGTTCTTATTAATCACGTCGCGCAGTCGCTGTGAACCGGCTTCCGGAGCAAAAGTCAGGCCGCTTTTCCGTGTCTTTGACGCTTTCTCCATTAGTTCCAGAGAAAATGAATCCAGACGCAACGAAGGCAGGGACAAACTGGTGTGCCGCGGTGTCATCATCTCAAGCAAGCCGTCTGTCAGGTCTCCCAGCGAACCGTAGTCACTTGTAGACAAGGACAGCAATCCCAGCTCATCATAGCCACTGGCGGCTTCCGATTGTTTTGCCTGGTTCAGTAAGGTCTGTGCGCTTTTCTGCCTTACTGGCCGGTAGATCATCCCAGCCTGGCAAAAGCGGCAGCCACGCGGGCAGCCGCGGAATAATTCCAGCGCCACACGGTCATGGATGATCTCGGTACTGGGCACCAGAGGTTTGTCCGGCCAGGCAGCCGCGTCCAGATCCAGAACGATACGCTTGCGAACGACAGGCGGAACGCCTTGTTCAATTGGCTCTACAGCCGCTACGACACCATCCAGGTCATAGCTCACCTGGTATAGAGAAGGCACGTAAACACCTTCAATGTGTGCGGCCTTCTTCAGAAAAGCCTGGCGATCCCAGTCTGCCGGCCGAACACCTTGCTCACAGGTCTCCCGGTAAAGATCCAGCAGTTCATGGATCATGTCTTCGGCTTCACCGATCAGTACAAGGTCAAAAAAATCTGCGACCGGTTCGCAGTTGAAGACAACCGGCCCGCCAGCGATGACCAATGGGTCTGATACGCCTCGATCTGTAGACAGAAGTGGTATTCCGGACAGGTCCAACATGCTGAGGACATTGGTAAAGGACAGTTCATACTGCAGGGTAAATCCGACAAAATCAAAACCAGCCAGAGGTGTGCGTGACTCCAGAGCGTATAACGGCAAACCAAGGCGGCGCATACCCGAAGCCATGTCAGTCCAGGGGGTGAAGGCGCGCTCACACCAGGTGTCTGTCCGCTGATTAAGAAGATGATAGAGTATATGCAGCGCGACATTGGACATGCCAATCTCGTAAAGGTCGGGAAAGCAGAAGGCAAAGCGGGTCAGACGGCACCCCTCAGGTGTTGTTTCCTGTTTGGTGACACTGTTCCATTCACCGCCAACATAACGAGCCGGTTTTGCAACAGAACGCAACAGATGCCGGGGAAGCTTTACGGGTTCGCCCATTACACATCACGCTCCCTGGACAGGCGTTTCTCCAGTTCAGTCCGGCGCTTTTCAAAACCCGGCTTGCCCAGCAGAGCATACATGTTCTGCTTGTAGTCCTCCACACCGGGCTGGTTGAACGGATTGACCGCCAGCAGATAACCGCTGATGGCACAGGCCAGTTCAAAGAAATAAACCAACTGCCCAAACCAATAGGCCGACCGTTCCGGCAGGGTGATCCGGAGGTTTGGAACCTGCCCGTCCACATGGGCGAGGACTGTCCCCTGCGCTGCTTTTTGATTGATATCTGCAAGGTCAAAATCGGCCAGAAAGTTCAGTCCGTCCCGATTTTCCGGATCGAAAGGCACCTTAAAGGCATGCCGGGCTTTGTCCACCAGCAAGACCGTTTCAAAAAGCATGCGCCTGCCATCCTGAATATACTGCCCGAGAGAATGCAGGTCGGTTGTGTTATCGACGCCTGCAGGAAAAATCCCTCGGCCATCCTTACCTTCGCTTTCACCAAACAGCTGCTTCCACCATTCCGTGAAAAAATTCATCGTTGGCTCATAATTGACCATGATCTCAATGCCATACCCCTTGCGCAGGAGAATATTGCGCCAGACAGCATAAGCATAACAGTCATTGGCCTCAGGATCAGGTTTCTGCCAGGCTTTGGCTCCGTCACGGGCACCGCGCAGCATCTCACGTACCGGAATGCCGGCAACGGCAATAGGCAGAAGGCCTACAGCGGTCAGCACAGAAAAGCGGCCGCCAATATCATCAGGAACAACAAACGATTCGTAACCCATTTCACCAGCCAGCTTGCGCAAAACGCCACGGGATTTGTCCGTTGTGATATAGATGCGCTTCTGTGCTTCTTCCAAACCGTATCGTTCTTCCATCCATCGTTTGAAAACCCGGAAAGCGATGGCCGGCTCTGTTGTTGTCCCTGATTTTGAAATGACATTCAAGGACACCTTCTTGTTTTCCAACACATCGGTCAGGTCTGCCAGGTAGTCCGGGCTCAGGTTGTTGCCGGCAAAAAGGATCAACGGCGCTTTGCGCTGACGCTTGCCCAGCAGGCTGCTAAAGGAATGCGACAACATATCGATGGCTGCGCGGGCGCCCAGATAGGAGCCTCCGATGCCAATCACCAGCAAAATATCAGAATTACGGCGAATACGGGCTGCAGCCTGAATAATGCGGGTCAGTTCCTCTCTGTCATATTGGCTGGGCAGATCCAACCAGCCGAGGTATTCACAGCCAGGCCCCCTGCCCTTGCGCAACAGGTCATGGGCAGCCTCCAACTGCGGCCTGATTTGCATGACCTCATCAGGGCTTACGAAAGCGGAAGCGTTTTGGGCATTAAAGCGGATCATCAGAATTACCCTCCTTCTATATGGCGTTGCCGCGAAGCGGCTTCATTACGGTTTTTATCTGATCATTATACTGTATGGCAGGGATCACTGGCAATGTGAAAAACGTTTTACCTTCTATACAGGCAATGATACGCTGTCTTGTCAAAAGGATAGCGCTGCCGGATAATGTTATCCAGGTAGCATGCACTGCGATTACAGATCCACCTCAGAACAGGAGGATAGCCTATGGATAAGATTGGCCTGGTATTAGCCGGAGGAGGCACACGAGGGGCTTACCAGCTGGGCGTATGGCAGGCTCTTCATGAATACCAAGTTCCCATTGCCTCTGTTGTCGGCGTCTCTATCGGGGCGATCAACGGCGCTCTCTTTTGTCAGGGTGATTACGAACTGGCTGACAGAGCCTGGCATGAAGTCTGTGTGACAGATCTGATTGATCTGCCGGAAGCCCTTCCTGTTCCCGACAATGTCTTTGACCGGCGCAATCTGCCGTTGCTCACCCGCCTGGTGATCCAGGAAAAAGGACTGGACACAACACCTCTGCGTCGCCAGATGCAAAAATTCCTTAACGAAACTGAGTTGCGGCGTTCTGCGGTTGACCTAGGTGTTTTGACCTTCTCCCTGACTGAACTCAAACCAGTCGGCATTTTTCGCGATGACATCCCGGCCGGTCAGCTGTTTGACTATATCCTGGCGAGCGCCAGTTTGCCGATTTTCCGCACTGTAAAAATTGATGGGAGACGTTACATCGATGGTGGTGTTTACAACAATCGCCCGACAGAAATGCTGCTGGAAAAAGGTTTCCGCCTGATTATCGAAGTTGAGGTCGGCGGTATCGGACCTGTGCGGGAATACGACGCGGGTCCGGCCACGATTATTTCCATCAAGCCAGCGAAGCCGATTGGCGGTATCCTTGATATACGCCATGAAATGATTGATGCCAATATTGCCCGTGGCTACCAGGACGCGCATGCGGTTTTACGGCGTTATTTCTGAGCAACTTGCAAAGGCGGCAAACCATCTCCAAAAGCGCCATGCCCCGCCAGCCGGCATGAACCGTTACTGTCATCGTACACCATCAGATAATCAAGTTTTTCAATCCGCCCATCAATCGTGTAAACAGACCAGTCAAAAGAAACGAGGTCGAAGTGCAGGCGTATTCGCTCCTGGCCCGTTTGCAGACGGGCAGCTAATCTCAATGATCGCAACCGACGGCGGTGGTCCGGATTGGTACTGTTTTCCCAAAAGGACATCCATACCGGCTGTCCTTTGGCACCACTGAGCTGATAGTCCGTTCGCAGCAGATCAAGAAACACGGTCAGCTGAAACTGATCCTGTATGCGCTCCCGGGCAAATTCATATAAATAAAGCAAACGGTCCACAACGCTCAAGTCACGGTCAAATAAATGACGGTTCTGAAAATATGCGGCCAGATCCAGGTAAAACAGCCATGGTCTTGGCCAGAAACCTGCCAGCAGCGCGGCGGCACGTGTTTGTTCAATGTTTATGAAAAAGGAAAGAAGGCTGTCAATCTTCTTGAGGAAAGACAGCTCACGAAAGGAGAGTTGATCTGATCGCAGCACTTCATATGGCGGTTCATCAAGCCACTTGTACCCTCGCTCAGCTGCCAGACGGCTGATCGCTGTTCCCGGCAGGATTTTCAAAAAACCCAGTTGGAAGGTGTGTGGGCGCAAATGACATATGAAATCAAATGACTGGCCAAACATGTCCAGGCTTTCACCCGGAAGACCGGCGATCAGATCAAGATGGATATGGCTGTTGCCGGCTTTGCTCAAACGCTCGACCTGCCTGGACAGACGATCCAGGTCACTAACGCGGTTGACCGAGGCCAGCACATCAGCGTGAGCACTTTGTACACCGATTTCAAACTGGAAAAGACCGGGTGGCGCCTGATCCAGCAGCTGCAAGGAAGCATCGTCCAACAGATCGCCAGCCAGTTCAAAATGAAAGCCGGTCGGACTGTCTTCAGTTGATTCCTTGAGCAAAAACTGCCAAATGGCGCGGGCCCGCTGAGGATCGCAGTTGAAAGTGCGGTCTACAAATTTGACCTGGCGCACACCGGCTTTGATAAACCGTGCCAACTCGGCATAAACAAGAGGCAGCGGCCGATAACGCACTGTCCGTTCCCTTGAAGACAGGCAATAACTGCAGTTGAACGGACAGCCGCGGCTCGATTCATAATAATGAATCCTGTCTCGTTCCTGCTGCAATTCATCATCAGCGTAGGGGAAAGCCCAGTCTGAACCATCAAGTAAGGGAGCCGCGCTGTTCTGACGAAATCCTTGGGCTTCTCGCCAGACCAGTCCCGCTACATCAGCCAGGTCTGGGGATTCCGGCTGCCTGTTCACAGACAGCAGCCTTAACAAAGCCGTCAAAGGCTTCTCTCCTTCACCCTGGATCAGGTAGTCTACAAACGGGTAGTCGGTCATGAGGCCGGCAGCTCGTGTGCTTGCTTCAGGACCGCCCCAAATGATGATGGCCTGCGGTCTGATTTTCTTTAGTTCACGGCTGATCATGATAATCGGAGTGATATTCCAGATGTAGCAGGAAAATGCATAAACATCCGCAGCAGCCGCATCCAGATCCGCCAGAACAGGTAAAAGCCGGTCATTGATGGTCCATTCACGCCAGGACAAAGTCATCTCAATGGGTTGCTGTCGATGCACATAAGCCGCCAGGCTGCGGACAGCCAGGCAGGTATGGACATAACGGGCATTCATTGAACACAGGAGAACCTCAATCATGAACCCTGATCCTCCCGCGCCATTGCTTGAACAGCCTGGTCGTTGTCTGAAAGTTGTTCGGCAGTTTTTTGAGCCTGGCCTCCGTCATCCGGGGCTGGCTGCGTGTCCGTTTTTTGGTCTGGCTGCCTTGCAGCCGCCAGCTCTTCTGACGTGAGCGCACGAACACGGAAACGGTTCTGCGCAACAGACTGGATAATGACCATATTCCCGTTTCTGATGCCACTGTCAGATTCCGCAAAAACCTGATGGTCGCCATCTTCAGCATGATACCGGATCTGTCCCGGCCGGCCGGGGCGAATCGTTTTCAGGACGATGGCAACCTTGCCGATCTGTTCCAGGTCATCGGATCCTATATGTCGGCTAGCCAGTTTCTGGAAAACCAGCAAAGCAGCGCTAACCAGAAGCAGAAGTGCCGCC
Organism: Oscillospiraceae bacterium; assembly: GCA_012521915.1. Taxonomy (GTDB): domain Bacteria; phylum Bacillota; class Clostridia; order Saccharofermentanales; family UBA5734; genus JAAYBY01. The sequence goes on from JAAYLM010000045.1 coordinate 16,044, forward strand.
AGTATGGCAAATCCGATCAATATCAGGTTAATGTGAAACGTCATGTCACCCATGAATGGAGTGCTCACCGCCAAATCTGTCAATCAATTGTTCTGCTTTTGGAGGATCACTGTCTGAGTCAGAAACGGATTTCCAGCCGCAAAGGGGGCCGTCTTCAACAACTGACCACGACGCTGGTCCGGTTTCTTGCCAAACAGAGAACCATATTATATTATATCACAATCGGGTGGCATAAACGCTTACACGAACGCATGTTGCTGTAATATTCATATTTGACTGATCAGATGTGATGCAACAGCAGGTGTGCCTTAAAACACGGGCAGTCCCGCCGCGCATTGTACGCTTGCATAAAAATTATTCATCTGATGCGTGCACAGGTACACATCGCTCATGGCATATTACGGCCGTTATAGATCTCATCCATCTCCCGCATGATCTTACGGGTGATCAGCCTCGCCTCTCCAGGGTGCAGGTCAGCCTGGGACAAACCAAACAGATAGGTATCCAGATCAAAATCCTTCAATTTGCATTTTGTATGGAAAATATTTTCCTGATAGACATTGACATCAATCATCTGATAGCGGTTGCGCACAGATTCAGGAATATAGTTTTGTATCGATGTCATGGGTTGGTCGATAAACAGCTTCTCCCCCGTTATTTTCCGCGTGAAGCCCCGTACACGGTAATCGATGGTCATGATGTCGGCGTCAAAACTCTGCACCAGGTAGCTCAGTGCGTTCAGGGGGGAGATTTCCCCGCAGGTTGCCACATCAATGTCCGCACGGAACGTTGCCACACCACCATCCGGATGGTATTCCGGATAGGTGTGGACCGTGATATGGCTCTTATCAAGATGGGCCAGGATAATATCAGGTCTGGTCGACCGGTCAAGCGACGTTGTCGTCTCCCCTTCTTTCATCTTGAGTGTGCTTTCCTCACTGATCAGGATGGATACACTCGATCCTCGCGGGTAATAATCCTGTTTCGCAATGTTCAGGATGGTGGCACCGATGATCTGGGTGACGTGTTCGAGGATGGTGGTCAGCCGTTCGGCGTTGTATTGTTCATCAATATATTCAATATAGGCATTGCGGTCCTCAACTGATTTTGCATAGCAGATGTCATACATGTTGAAGCTCAATGCTTTGGTCAGGTTGTTAAAACCATGCAGCTTGATTTTTCCACGTTCCGTATTTTCCATTTTTTGCCGGATATCCTCCTCCTGTTCGTTTAAAAGTTGAAAACAAGGGTGATTATATCACAGCGCTAAAATGAATTGAATATTACAATAGTAATCAGCCACATAAAACACCTGTATGGTGCCATTAAGTGTTTTTCCCTCTTACGGCGTTGTGCACAGTCACAAAGGGCGCAGGCAAAGCGATCATCCCGGACTCTGGCTGATCAGGTGCAGTGCAGCCGGCTGAAGAATTTCAATTCTGCCGCGGCCCAGTTCGATTGCTCCCTGATTTTTAAGATCGCCCAGCAGACGGGAGATGACCTCGCGGGCTGTACCCAGCTCAATGGCGATCGCTTCATGGGTGCAGCGAATTGTCCGGCTCCTGTCCGGCTTGTGGTCAAGCAGCCATTCAGCCAGGCGTTTGTCCGTCCGGCTGAAAGCAACCGCTTCCAGAGTCTGCATCACAGAAGTCAGATGGCTGTACAAGGTCACGATAATATAGTTTTTCCAAGCAGGATGCTCTGCAAGGATCTGATGGTAGGTCTGCACAGGAATCATAAAAAGGCTGGCTGCGTGCTCCACTTCCGCCAGGGCAGGAAAATCCTGTTTTTTGATCTGACAGGCAATAGACAAAAGGCAGGTGTCTCCGGGAACGGTTCGGAACAAATTCATTTCCCTGCCATTTTCCGATACCGTGTACACACGCAGTTGACCACTCAATACCAGCGGAACAAAACGGCATTGCTGATTTTGCTGCATCAGCATCTGGCCGGTAGGCAGGTCAATCACCTGGCCTGCAGAAAAAAGAGCACTGCGGGAAGATGGCTCCAACAGGCGTAAAACGGGGAAAAGCTGGTCGACGCGGTTGATCTGTTCCTGACTGGTCATAGTGCCTCCTGCGGATTGCGGGCTGTGTATTCTGGTCCAAGTTGGATTCTAACAGTGATCCAAAACCTGATCCGCTTTGATTATACCATGAAAACGAGGGTGAAAATTTGAAAAGCCCGACCGGACATAAGCCGGTCAGGCTGCCATGCTTTTTCTTGTTTCCTGTTTGACCTATAGGATAACCGCTGCAGGTCAAACGCAAATTCAGAATCAGAGTTTGTTTTCGATTTCTTTTTTCAGCGTTTCCTTTGGTTTAACCCCAACAGACTGCATCAGCAGTTTGTCGCCTCTAGTCAGGGTCACCGTCGGAATGCTCATTACACGGAAGGTTTCAGCCAGACCGGGCTGTTCATCAACATTGACTTTACCCACTTTGATCTTGCCGGCCATTTCACCAGCCAGGGCTTCGATCGTCGGGGCGATCATGCGGCAAGGCGCACACCAGCTGGCCCAGAAATCAAGCAGGACAGGAACATCAGACTGCAGAACCTCCTGCTCGAAGTTCTGTTCTGTGACGTTTAAGACATGTTTATCAGCCATAATTAAGCTCCTTTCAAACAACCGTTGTGGTTTTGTCTGTATCTTACGCTAAATCAGGCAGCTTTACAGTGACGAAGTCACGCAGAATCACGTTGAATCAACCAAACAACAGGGAACATTTACTCCGGGCACTGCGTATAAGACAAAATAGCCCGGTCACTGTGAGGCACAGCTTAACAAATCCGGCAGATTATGCCATAATTGTGACGTTCCTTCATTGAAAGGCAAGGTCACTTGACAGACAAGGAGAATATCCTCGGGGTGTATTCATGGGTAAAAAAGCCAGACCATTCAGAAATATGAAAATCGGAAAAGACCGGCAAAGGCTCTTGCAGGGTCTGCTTGCGATTGTTTTGCTGCTGGCCTTTTTTTTCTTTCTTTTTTCCGGATGTGACTTGATTCCTGAGGATATGGCCAATATCCCTGACTGGTCTGTGACTGAGCCCACA
>JAAYLM010000335.1 GCA_012521915.1 Oscillospiraceae bacterium
ATGCTGAAGCCGCCGCGCACCCGCGCAATCAGGAGAACATCCGCCTGCACCGCGCTGTCAACAATCTGCAGATGATCCGTCCGGTCGTACTGATCGATGAACAGCCCTGGTCTGAACTCAATACAGCGGGCGCGTTGCCCCTGCGCTGCAAAGATCCCTTTTATCATCCCTATGAGCAGTATCTGCGCAGAAAGTTATACCAGTGGCAGCACCATCCGGCGGACATGATCCTGACCCCATTTATTCCAGTCACAAAAAAAATCGGCGGTGAAATCGGCGGTCTGGCTGTCAAGGAAAAAACGCTGGCTACCGAACTGGCCAATCCCATCGTTTCCCACAGCTACGAAGATCAGCTGGCTGATCCTGGAGACGAGATGAAAATTCAGATGCCTCACATCTCTTATGAAAAACAGGCAACGGAAGACGCGAGAGACCGGCTGGCCGAAGCGATCGGTGATCTTTTGCCGGTACGCCTGACCGGTGTCAGCTGCTACATCAGCCAATGGGATCAGATCGCGATATACCGCGGGGTGACCCCCTTGCTGATCGATCTGGCGGAACGCCCTGATCATGCCCATGCCATCATGGAGCGCATGACCAGGATGTATATCGAACGGTATCGCCAGTTTGAAGCACTGGGCCTTCTGGAAAGCGAACCCTACACCATCCACTGCACGCCAGCCCGCTGTGACGACCTTCCGGTCCCGGCAGAAGGCGAACCCGTTCAGCGCCGTCACCTCTGGGGACGCTGCATGGCTCAGATTTTCGCTTCTGTTTCTCCGGCCATGCATGAAACTTTCGAGATCGCCTACCAGATCCAGACCATGGCTCCATTTGGTCTGGTTTATTATGGCTGCTGTGAGCCACTCGACCGCAAAATTGAGATCATCAGCAAAATACCCCGCCTGCGCAAAGTCTCGATCACGCCATGGGCCGATGTCAACCTGGCTGCTGAAGCGGTCGGCAGCTAATATGTTCTGTCAGCCAAGCCGAGCCCATCCCATGTCAGCTGATCCTATAATGAAAACGCTGTACGCCGGGAAATCGATGCCATTCTCAGAGCCTGTATGAAAAACGGCTGCTCCTGCGATATCGTGCTCAAGGATATCAGTACCTGCGGCCATAATCCGGAAAACCTGCGACGCTGGGAACAGACGATCATGCAGATGGTACGTGGCTAATCGCCGGGACACTGAACGCCAGATGCCCTGAGCAAGCATAAGCAAAGGATAGGGAGAAAATGATGAACAGCAAAGAGATTGTGCGCAGAACCCTGAATTATGACCATCCGGACCGCGTTGCCCGCTCCTTCGGCCTCTCGGATTTTGTATCCTGCGGCCATACCGTAGCGACCCATGCTACAGAATGGGCTAAAGTCTCCGAAAGGCGCTGGGAACGCGTCGACGAATGGGGCAACCTCTGGGCCCGCGTCGATCCCACATCAAAGGGCGAGGTAGTGGCAGGTGTATTGAAAGATGTCTCCGATGCCGGCCATTATGTGTTTCCCGATTTCAGCAACCCAGCTGATTACGCTGTCGCAGCTGAAACCGCAGCTGCCCATCCGGAGAAATGGACCATCGGTGGCCTGCCCGGTTTCACCTTCAATATTGCCCGAAAACTGTTTAAACTGGAAAATTACCTGTGCGACCTGCTGCTGGAGCCTGAAGCGATCCACCGCCTGCACGACCGCATCGACGAACAACTGGTTTACATGATCGAAAATTATGCTGCCGCCGGGGTTGACAGCGTTATGTTCCCTGAAGACTGGGGCACACAAACCCAGACACTGATCAGCCCGTCGGTCTGGCGCGAAGAGTTTTTTCCGCGTTTTGTCCGGCTCTGTCAAGTAGCCCATGCCAGAGGCATCAAGGTCTTTATGCATTCATGCGGCGCTATTGGTGCCATTATTCCCGGACTGATGGAGGCCGGCATTGATCTGCTGCAGTTCGATCAGCCGATACTGCACGGCCTGGACACGCTGGCTGCTTACCAGGAAAAAGGCAAGATAACCTTCTGGTGCCCTGTCGATATCCAGAAAACCCTGCAGACCAGAGATGAGCAAGCCATACGCCAGGAAGCACGCCAGCTTCTGGAAAAATTATGGCGCGGACGCGGCGGCTTCGTTGCCGGATACTACGGAGACAACACTTCTATCGGGTTGGATCCCAAGTGGCAGGAGATCGCCAGTGACGAATTTATGCGTCGTGGCACCCGGAAAGCCATGGGAAAATAACAGCAGTTTCGGCAGACAGGCCTTTAAAATGCCATGCGCTGCCAGCCGGAGCCGGTGCGCGGAGGCAGATCCAGGATTTCCCTGGCCCGGTCAACATAGAAGCGGTAGTTTTCCAAAGGTGTGCCATTGGGGATACGATGATCAAGCCCAAAAACCGTTCCTGCGCGCATCTGCGGCTGCAGCTTATACAGCAGTTCACGATCTATGGCTGATTTGTCCTGACGCAGCACATGTTTGTCAATACCGCCTTTAAAAGCCAGCCGACGGCCATATTTCCGTCGCAGAGAAACCATATCCATGCCGGCGGCCGGTTCGGCCGGGTACATGATGTTGACTCCGCAGTCAAGAAAAGCATCAATGACCGCATTCATATTGCCGTCGCTGTCCTGGCTGAACAGGCGTGTTCCCCGCTCTTGCAGAAGGTCCCAGGCTTTCCTGTAATAAGGGCGGATAAAAGTCTTCACCTGGTCAGGACCGGCCAGCGGCCCTGATTTTCCAGCCATATCCTCGTGAACACAGAGGTTGTCAATCGGCAAGACTTCGCTGATGCGCGCCAGAACCTCAAAAGCAGTCTGTCCGGCTGTGTCCAGAATGTCATGCATCAGTTCTGGATCATCATAATAACAGTAACAGACATTTTCTTCACCCATGAGTTGACGCGGCAGGTCGAAACCACCTGGTATGCTGGCCAGAACCAGTGCGCCATTATGCCGGGCCCGTCGTGCCGATTCAACAGCAGTCCAATCAATACGGGACGCGTCAAAGGTATACCATTGCTTGATTTTCTGCCAGCTGTCCATATCCGTAACCGGATAAGTCAATGGCAGGGCAATGGTCGCACGCCCTTTGCAAAGCTTGGTTTTCCGGCCCAGTTCATCGACTTCAATAATGGCATCTTCTGTTTCTTCCAGCCGATAACGTTTAAGGCCGCTGCGCGGTCCGGTCATGCCGCCGCATTGAACCAGAGGCAGGGTATCAAAGTCGAAGGCCGTCAAGTCCAGCTCAGTCGAAGAAGCGCCCTGGTTTTTCCATTCCTCCTCCAGGCCGATCAGCGGCCCAAACAACTCCACAAACATCGGGGGATGGTTCTCACCAAACGTCATCAGGTCGATATAATCATCACGATGCCAGCGCATAAGCGGCTTCTTTGCTTAAGGGCGCAATTTGACCGCCCTGCAGGGTAGGAAAATTGTGTCCATGATGTATGCAGCCAATGGCGCTCATGTCGCTTTCCAGCTGATGATACGGCTGACAAAACGACGGAACGCTTCTGATTCCGGCTGATCATAGACCATGTCACTTCTACCGTGCATCTCGACACGTCCTTCGCTGACAAAAGCGACATAATCGCAGGCATGCCGGGCAAAGCCTATTTCATGGGTAACCAGAATCAAGTCCTTATTGTCCACGCGCAGATCATTGAAGACATCCAGGATCTCCGCGGTGATTTCCGGATCCAGGGCAGATGTCGGCTCATCAAAAAGCAGCACCTCCGGTTTCAAAGCAAGCGCCCGGGCGATTGCCACCCGCTGCTTTTGACCACCCGACAGTTGATTCGGATGCTTATGCAGATGCTCGGCAAGACCAAAACGCTCCAGAAGACTGACGGCTTCCTGCTGTGCCAGTTCAGCAGGAACAGCGCGTGTTTTCACAAGAGGCAACGTGATGTTCTGCAGGGCTGTCAGGTGGGGAAAAAGATTGTAGGCCTGAAAAACCATAGCAATGCGCTTGCGGTGGGCCATCAACTGCTGCTCTTGAAAATCAACCGGCCTGCCATTTAGTACCACGGTACCGCTATCTGGTGTTTCCAGTCCGCCCAAAACGCGCAGCAAGGTCGTCTTCCCGCCCCCGGAAGGCCCGACAATAGCCAGTGAACCGACATCTTGCAGATTCAGGCTGAGTTTATCCAGAGCAATTTGGCCGTTATATGCTTTACTGAGGTCGCGGATCTCAATTTGCATAATACATTTTCCTTTCCAGCCGCTTCGTCAGCCAGGAAATCGGCAGTGTGATCAGCATGTAGCCGACCGCCAGAAGCATATAGTTTTCGAAGGTTGCAAAATTCAGTGCGTCTGCTTCCATAACCATCTTGGTAAACTCATTGACGGCAATGAAGGACAACAGGGAGGAATCTTTAACCAGAGACGCAAACTGGCCGGTCAGCGGCGGCAGAACAATACGGCTGAGCTGAGGAATCACGATGTAGCGATACGTCTGGACTTTTGTAAAACAAAGTGAGCGTGCTGTTTCCAGTTGCGCCGAAGGGATGCTTTCCAGTCCGCCGCGAATGATTTCCGCCACATAGGCGCCGGCAAAAAGCGAAAGAATCAGAACGCCCATGGCATACCGGTTGGTCAGGCGGTATGCCGTGCCTATAATATAGAAGAACAACAAAATCTGCACCAGCAGCGGTGTGCTTCGGATCACCTCAACATAAACAGACGCCAGATAGCGGAAAAAGAGGACTTTAGAACGACGGCCCAGGGCGGCGAACAGCCCAAGCAGCAGGCTGCCAAGCAGGGAAAAAAAGCTGATCAGCAGTGTCACCATAAAGCCAAAGCTAAACTTATAGGAATACTCACTTAAAACTTGCCACTGCCAGTGATGGTCCAGCTTGACGACCGCATAGAAAAACAGACTGGCCAGCAAAGCTGTGACCAGAAGGATGCTGATGGCTTTTTTTAGCATGCTCAGAATTCTCCCACATCAAAGAAAAAGGGGATCCCCATATCTGTAAACGTCTTCTTCTGTTCGGTCAGATACTGGTCAGCCAGCACGTCGAAACCGCCATCAGCACGAAAGGCGCGTATAAAATCATTGACCTGGTCTTTCAACGCTTTTTCACCTTTGCGCAGTGCGACGCCCCAGTACTCCGGGATATCCTGATAAGGCACCAGATTGACCCGTGTTTTATCCAGGTATTGCTGCCAATTTTTATAAATGGTCAGCTGATCATAGGTGAAGGCATCCGCTTTCCCCTGAACCACTTCCAGCACACAGACGCTTTCTTTGTCGAAGACCATGATGGTCGCCTGTTTCAGGGTCTTTTCGGCATAGATATGGCCTGTCGAACCCTTTTTAACGGCCAAAACACGACCGGGCTGGTCAAGATCCTCATAGGATTCAACCGGTGAGTCCTTGTTGATCAACAATGCCAGGTTGGCCATCGCATAGGGATCGGAAAAATCGATCCGTTCCTTGCGCTCCTCTGTTATGGTCATTGAAGAGATGATCAGGTCAATTTTCCCTGTTTCCAATGACGGAATCAGTCCCGACCAGGCCATGTTCTCAATCACGACCTCTCGGTCAAGTTCCTCGCCCAGGGCTTTAGCCAAGTCGACACTGATGCCTGTCGGCCGATTCTGCGTATCCGTCATTTCAAACGGCGGATAGGCAAGTTCCATACCGACGATCAGCTTTTTGTCGACCTGCCCGGTCTGGCAGGCTGACAACAGCAAGCCAAGCACCACAAACAGACTGACAACCATCCATCTTAGGGGCAAACGCTTTTTCATATCCTTTTCCTCCCGGCATCCTCTTGTTTTGTCCAAAATAGTTTAACACGGCTTTCCTGTGTTTTCTGTATCCTGTGCCCTTATATCAGCAAGCCGTTGATTTGTCACGCCTAAAACAGGATCAAACGGCACGGTGGTCTGCTTGGGAAAGCCGGCAAAGGCTGCGTTCCTTTTGTCTGGTATAATGATATCAGTTTTTAGCACAGCTTTGCCAAATGCTTTCAGACGTATTTCTTTCGCTGCGGATGGCAAGCTGCATTTTAAAAAATACCAGAGGCCAACCATGGACATCAGACAACTGAGTTACTTTTTGGAGATCGCCAAGTCAGGCAGCTATACGCAGGCAGCGAAAAAGCTGTTTGTTTCGCAGTCATCGCTGAGTAAATCGATGAAAAAACTGCGTGCGGAAATCGGCCGGGATTTATTCGAACCAGGCTCAAAAAAACCTGTTCTGACCAGTGCGGGTTTTCGTCTGTATGAGAGCGCGGAGCGGATGACCCGCGAGTATGAAGCGGTGCTCAGTGAGCTGCAGGGACCGGGCAGTCACTATCAGGAACATATATCAGTCGGTATTCCACCTTTGATCTGCACCTGTTTTTTCGCGCCGTTGATCGCGGGGTTCCAAAATGAATACCCCGGCATCGAGATCAGTATTATCGAAAAAGGGGCGCGCAGCATTCAGGACGAGGTTGACCGTGAAACGCTTGATGTCGGTATCGTCATTCTGCCGGTTTATGAAGATCGTTTTGAAGTAACGGAACTGCTGGAAGACACAACGGTTCTGGTCGTGTCGAAAAACCACCCGTTCGCGGAGCGCAGCCGGATCACCTATGGCGAACTCAAACATGAAAAATTCATTTTGTTCAATGACGAATACACGCTGTATCATCAGATCGCGGCCAACTGCCGTGAAGCAGGCTTTGAACCTTATGTTGCTTCAGTCAGCGGACAATGGGATTATCTGGCAGAGCTGGCCGCGCTCGAGCTGGGCGTCACAATTATGCCAAGGCCTATTTTCAAACGCAACCGTCGTGATGATATCCGGCTGATCCCGATCGACCATCCTGCGGCTGCCTGGACCGTTGTCGCCATTATTAAGAAAGACCGGATCAAGCAAATAGCCGCCAAAAAATTTGTCGCTTACGTCGCCAATCATATCATTCCATACTAGAATCATAAAGATGAATAATAACCATTTCTCCGGGTTGCAATCCCCTCTATAATGTAAATAAAGAATAATACGCACGTCGGCCTGAAGACATTCATTGATCC
>JAAYLM010000336.1 GCA_012521915.1 Oscillospiraceae bacterium
CCATCCAACTCTACAAACAGCCTGGTATCGGTACAGAAACCTATATTATCGGGGTTGTGGGTGTCTTGCAACTGGATGTGCTCGAACACCGGCTTGCTGCTGAATATGGTGTCAAGATACGCCAGCAGGCATTGAACTATCACCATGCCCGCTGGGTCCAGTCAGCCACGGACGGCCTTCCTCCGGATCCGGAAAAACTTAACCTGACCAGCACAACCATGATCGTTCTGGATAAAGATGACCTTCCGGTTTTGCTTTTTGAATCGGAGTGGGCGATCCAATGGGCACTGGATCGCAACCGCAGCCTGACGCTGGCCAGCATTCACGAAGTGTCGTAAACAGATCCGGTCCTGTCACAATCTGTCGTGCAGCGGTCTTCTGCACATTTGCCGGTAAGCTACATGGTCAACAGCTGTCTGACAGTCTCTTTCATCGCATCTTTTTCAATCAGCCGTTCATGGCGCAGCGGCCTTTTCTCCAGGCCGGCCAGGCTTGCCGGCAGCTCCAGGCCACTTTCCCCGGCCATCTCCTGCAGCAGGGTTTCCACACTGCGTCCTTTAGCATAGCCCGAACCAAATAATGCATCTGAAACAGCTTCCGAAAATTTAAAAGGACTGGCTGTCGCGACAAAAAGGGTTTTGGTTTCATCGCCGGAACGGGCCGCATAGCGGCCATAGACGTTAAAACCAACAGCGGTGTGGGTATCGACGACATGATCACTGCGATCGTAGAGCTCCCGGATGGTACGTACCGTGCCCTTATCATCGGCAAAGCCGCCGACAAAAACCGCTTGCAGCCGACGCAGCGCTTGCTGTTCCAGCTGATAGTGCCCTTCCTGCTCCAGATCCTTCATCAGCTGCCGAACGGTATCTGTTGACCGGCCGTGCAGTTCGAACAACAGACGCTCGAGGTTGCTGGATACCAGGATATCCATGGATGGTGTGTTGGTTTTGTAAAACTCACGCCGCTTGTCATAATGGCCGTTGCGGATAAAATCGGACAGGACTTTGTTGCGGTTGGATGCGCAGATCAGCTTGTTGACAGGCAGCCCCATGCTTCGGGCATACCAGGCAGCCAGAATATTGCCAAAATTCCCTGTCGGTACAACAAAATTCACCGCTTCGCCAACTTCTATCTTTTCCGCATTCAGCAAATCGGCATAGGCGGAGAAATAATAGACAATCTGCGGAACCAGACGGCCCCAGTTGATAGAATTGGCGGAAGACAAGATGATGCCTTGACTCTTGAGCTCAGCAGCCAGGGAACCATCAGCAAACAAGGCTTTGACGCCGGCCTGGGCATCATCGAAATTACCATTGACGGCAACAACAAAACAGTTATCCCCTTCCTGGGTGACCATTTGCAGCTTCTGCGCTTCACTGACCCCTTCGTGAGGATAGAAAACGATCGCCGCTGTGCCCGGCACATCACGAAAACCTTCCAGCGCAGCTTTCCCGGTGTCGCCTGAGGTTGCCACCAGAATGCAGACTTTGGCCTCTTCACCTGATTTGCGTACAGCGGCTGTGAGCAAATGCGGCAGCAGCTGCAAGGCCAGGTCTTTGAATGCAGCGGTTGGCCCGTGCCACAGTTCCAGCATGAACTCGCGGTCATTATACTTGTTCAGCTGGACGACAGGCGCCGGCGCCGGCTGAAAACGTTCCTCTCCGTAGGCAGCGGCGACAGCTTCTGCCAATTCCTCCTGTGAATAGTCTGTTAAATAAAGGGGCAGAATGCGCAGGGCACGCTGCTGATAATCCAAAGTGGCCATAGCAGCAATCTCATCGAGACTGATCTGCGGTATGGTTTCCGGCACCAGCAGTCCTCCATCAGAGGCGATCCCTTGCTTGATGGCTGCGGATGAAGAAACCGGCTCACCTTGGCCGCGTGTACTGATATAGTTCATGTCTGTCTGCCTCCCAGTGTTTTCAATCAAGTTTTTTTTTGTGAAAAGAATTATTCTGCCTGCTGATCTGTATCAGTATGCCAGGCAGGGTGTTTGCCGGTCAGTCCGGCCACATGTCAGCCCATTTCTCTGATGCGATAAGCCGCGCTTTTGGCGATATCCCTGCCGGAAAACTGTTCGATCACAAAATCATAATATGGTTTTGCCTTTTGCGGTTCTCCCAGCAGCTGATGGCAACGGCCGACATAATAGGCGACGCCGCCACCGTAAGCCCGAGGGTAAAGGTCGTACGCCGCCTGATAATAAACAAGGGCCTCCGTATAGGATTCCTCTTGAAACAATGGCTGCGCCTTCAGCCGCAGGGCATTGGCGGCCGAAACAGCGATCTCGCTGATCAGCATTTCAACGTTCTGGCTGAGTGTTGCGGCATCGCCGTCCACATCAACGGCTGTTGTCGTACCGGGAATGCCGGCCAGCAGCGAACGGGCTTTCGCCAGGGCCAGGCCGCTTGTAACCAGGTCATCATGTATATGGGCTTCTGCCTCGGCCAGCGCTGTGACAGCCTTCCGGAAGGCCAGCACAGCCGGGTCAGGTGTCGGGGTTGGTGCTGCCGTCGGGCTGGGTGTCGGCAGTGGTTTGGTCGGTAACGGTGTTGCTGTCGGTAGCACCGTCGTTTCGCTACTGGTTGTTTGTACAGGGATGCTGGTCGTCTGACCTGATACTTCAGAGGTTCCCGCTGACGCTTCTGCTGCAAAAACAGCTTCATACTCAGCCAGCAAGCCGGCAGCTTGTGCGTCTTCTGCGGATAACTGGTCCAGTCGTGCCAGCAGCCAGCTCAGCTTTTGCGTGTCATTGGCCAACTGGGGTTTCGGGCGCCACAGTGCGGGAAGCCAGCGTATACCGGCCAGGATAAGGGTCGCTACAACCAGAACGACTGCCAGGATCGGTAAACCCGTGCGCAGCAGTGCCACGGGATCTTTACGCATACGCACCTTGGTCTCGGTTTCTTCAGGATACGAGTGGCCGCGCATAACAGTGCGCTGTTCCTTTTTGCCGGCCATACGCACTTTTTTCCCGCGGCGTGTTTTCTCCAGAATCTGCGTCACATTCAGGGCCGGAGGTTCTCTGTCTGTAAGGCTGCGCGACCTTGTCTGCACAACATCGGCCGGTTGATCTGGTTGCCGGGTTTGCATATAAGCCAGGCAGGACTTGGCATCCTCATCCAAATTCTGCGGCAAGCCAACTGAAAGCGCTTGCTGAATCAATCTGCCGGCTTCTTTTAGTCGCCCGGAATCAGCCAGCAGGCAACCCAGCAAAAAAGCTGGATGGGGAAACAACGGATAAGAAGATGCCAGCTTTCGCAGGGCAATCAAGGCAATATCACGACTGTCCTGCCATAGTTGAGCAAGCGCCCTGTTATAGGTCGTTACCGCCTGCTCCATTTCTGTTGGCGAAGCGAATATGGGAACAGCTTCAACAACAAGTGGCTCAAACCGGCTGATCTGGTCTGACCAGTTCACCACAATACCTCCCGGACAACAAGATCGGACGAATGTTGCCAACCATATACAAAGAACCCAACGCGCATACGGCAACCTGCCGGCCCAAGGCCAGTATACGCGCCAGCACTGCCCCCAGCTCTGCTGTTTCGGCGACCCGCACCATCTCATTATACTGGTTGTCCTGGCTATCTGGCAATTGCCAGACTTCGCGCACTGCTGCTGCCAGCTGTTCTGCCGGCAGCGCTCTCAGGTTGTCCGGTCGAACGCAGACAAAAGCACAAGGCCGGTACTGCACTTGGTTCAGCAGGATATCC
>JAAYLM010000337.1 GCA_012521915.1 Oscillospiraceae bacterium
GATCAAGGGTGAAATGACCTTCAGCGAGATTTTGCAGAAACTTGGGGAAACGGTCATAAAAGTGAATCAGGCCCGCAGTCGTCTGGATATCATACAGCATTTTGACCTTTATCAGGATACGCATTATCTTGATGCTGTACGTCTGGGTGATTCTGAGATTGAATTCAAGCTCGATAATCCCCAGCGTCAGCCTGTCCATGTGAAAATATGGCTGCCACTTTACAAACCACTGTCAATTCGCAGCCTGGATGCCGATGGCAGTATCCAGCCTGTCCAGTCAGCACGTCCACGCATGCTGGCTTTAGGCGACTCCATTACGCAGGGCTTTGTAGCCGGCAAGCCATCATTCAACTATGTTTCGCAGTTGGCTGAATTTCTGGATGTTGATGCCATCAACCAGGGTATTGGCAGCATGGTCCATGACAAGGGCATACTCACAGACTGGGAGAATTTGCCACAACCGGATCTTGTTACCACTGCATACGGCACCAATGATTGGCACAGCGGAAAGCTGCTGCCGGAAATTGAAGCTGATATGGCCGCGTACTTTCAGCGGCTGGCCTTTGTCTTCCCGGATATTCCGATTTTTGTCATCACACCGATCTGGCGTGATGATCTTCATAAAAGCAAAGAATGTGGCAGTTTTCAGCAGCTTGTGGCATGCCTAAGCCAGCAAGCCATAGATGCAGCGGGATCCCGTGTTCATCTGATCGACGGGCTGGAAGTATCGCCTCACAATCCTGCCTGCTTTTCTGATGGCTGGCTGCATCCGAATATTGCCGGTTTTTCCTATATGGCTCCGCGTTTGTATAAAACCGTAAAAGACTGGCAAATACAGGCAGATCTGCCGGATAAGACGTTTGTTTCCCGCAAGGCAAAGATTGAAGGCTGATATCAGAGAGGAGATGAGCCATCATGAAAAGGTCAGATATTAATCGTTATCTGGCAGAGGCAGTTGTCTTTATAGGCATGATGAACTTCAAATTTCCGCCTTTTGCGTACTGGACACCGGAAGAATGGCTGGGTAAAGGGCCAGAATTTGATGAGATCAGAGAAAATATGCTGGGGTGGGATATAACGGACTTTGGCAGTGGCTCATATACTGAAGTCGGCCTGCTGTTATTTACCCTGCGCAATGGTAGCTCAAAAAAACAGTCCGGGAGCAAACCTTATGCAGAAAAAATAATGGTCGTTCGGGAAGGGCAAGTCACGCCACTCCATTTTCATAGCAATAAAATGGAAGATATCATCAATCGCGGTGGTGGTAATCTTCTGGTTGACGTCTATAACGCCACAATTGATCATCAGATCGCCGACTCAGAAGTAACGATCAGGGTTGATGGCCATGCTCGTGTGGTAAAAGCAGGATCCGTGATACGGCTTCGCCCCGGGGAAAGCATTGCCCTGCCTACACACCAGTACCATCGATTCCGGGCAGAGCAGGGGTTTGGCATGGTTTTAGCGGGAGAAGTGTCTCAAGTCAATGATGACACAACTGACAATTATTTCTATAAACCTGCGGGACGCTTCCCGAACGTTATTGCGGATGAAGCGCCACGCTACCTGCTTTGTCATGAATACCCGCCTGCAGCGGGGCTTTTATGTTGAAGTGATAACGTATGTTGCTGGCTGATAAAATGAAGATCATAACGCTCCAACCCTTTGCCGCTGCAGTAAGCAGCGAAATGTCTGTGGGATTGTTGTGTAAATATGATAAAATGAACCATAAAACGATTTGGCTGAGTGAACACAGCCAGGCGAACACAGGGAGGATTAAGATGAATCTTTATGATTTTGCCATTAAGATGGAACAGGACGGAGAGAAATATTATCTGGAGCAGGCCGCCAGTCATAAAGGTCATGCGATCAGCCGTGTTTTCACACTGCTGGCCGGAGCTGAGCAGAAGCATGCCAGGCTGCTGCAGAAAAGGGCAGAAGGTTTGAATGTCACCGCGGAACTGTCGCTGCTCACAGATGACCGTAATGTGTTTAGTGAATTAGAGGACTTCAAGGCTGATGTCACATCGATCCCGCGGCAACTGGATATTTATGCTCACGCGCTGGATCTGGAAGAGAAAAGCGTGGCACAATATGAAGAGCTGTTGGACAAGATGGCTGCCTCCGAAGACCAGGAGCTTCTACGGTTCCTGATTGACCAGGAAAAACAGCATTATGAGCTATTCGATACATTGCTGACCCTGCTGCGCCGACCTGAAGACTGGGTCGAAGATGCCGAGTTCGGTAAAAGGGAAGACTATTGAACACAACTTTCCCACAGACTTATCGGCGCTTACTCCTGCTGCGCAGGCTGTTTGACCGCGGAGCAAGCTCCTCAGCCTGTCAAACAGCAGCGCCTGAAAAGTCTACCCGCTGTGCGGGGTGGGAAA
>JAAYLM010000338.1 GCA_012521915.1 Oscillospiraceae bacterium
GAAGCAAACCTCCTTGGTACAATGAGTGAGCTACCACGCGCACCAAAGACAAGGAGGTTTGACCCAAGAATGGATGAACAGAGTTTAGCACACACCATCTTCTTATTTCATTATATTATATATAATGAAATAAGAAACGAAGATTTCGCTTGTATTTCATGATGTTGGCAGTCGAATCATGTTTAATTAATGCAGCCCAGAAAAATATGCTTGAGGCTCTATCAATGGGTCAACAGTCCTCGGTCATCAAAACGGGAGTTTGACACTTCCAGAGAATAGAATCGACTATCAACAACCTTCAAAGCCCGCAACAGCGGGTTTTTTCATGCCTGCGGCTGTCAAATGTAACACAAATGAAATAGCGTAATGTATCGTAATGTGTTATGCTGTTCGTAGAAGGTGGTGTTGCGTATGCGGTTGAACACAGTGAAATCCCCGAATGCGACTTCATATTATGTCATCAAGGATTACAAGAAAAACGGTAAGAGCTCGACCAAGGTCGTCGAGAAGTTAGGCACGCATCAAGACCTGCTGGCCAAATGCGGTGACATGGATCCCGTGGCTTGGGCCAAATCGTATGTTGAGGCGCTCAACCACCAAGAGAAAGCCGCTGGGTTCGAATACATTGCCAAGTATTCCAGTGCCAGGCAGATCGCTAAAGGCAAGCAGCAAACCTTTAGGGGCGGTTACCTTTTTCTGCAATCGCTGTATTACCAGCTGGGGCTGCACAAAATCTGTCAGAAGATTGATAAGGCCAGCAAAGCAACCTACAAATTAAATGACATTCTCAACATGCTGATCACGACAAGAATTTTGGATCCATCATCGAAACGTTCGTCTCTGGCCAGTGCCCAGGAATACCTGGAAAAGCCTGATATTCCCTTACATCAGATTTACCGCGCACTCAGTGATCTGGCTAAGAACTCTGATGCGATCCAAGCTGCGCTCTACCGCAACAGCAAGCAGTTGATCAAGCGCAACGACAGGATCCTTTATTACGACTGCACAAACTACTATTTTGAGATTGAAGCAGAGGATGGGATGAAAGAATACGGCAACGGCAAGGAACATCGTCCTAACCCGATTGTCCAGATGGGCTTGTTTATGGATGCCGACGGTTTGCCGCTGGCTTTCAGCCTGTTCAATGGCAGTGACAACGAGCAGCCATCGCTCAAGCCTTTGGAAAGAAAGATTCTGAACGACTTCAAACTCTCCAAGTTCATTGTCTGTACGGACGCTGGTCTGGCATCCCACAGCAACCGCCTGTTTAACAGCGAGGACGATCGCGCCTACATCGTGACACAGTCGCTGAAAATTTTGAAGAAGCACTTGCGCGAATGGTCGCTGGATCCGACGGGCTGGAAGCTGAAAGGGTCATCCGAGACCTACGATCTGAGTAAAATCATCAAGCAGGCGGATAAGGATGAGGCTGTTAATCAAGCACAGATGAATAAACTATACTACAAGAGCCGCTGGATCAAGGAAAACGGCTTGGAGCAGCAGTTGATTGTCACATTCTCACTCAAATACAAAAGGTATGCCGAGGACCTGCGCCAAAAGCAAGTCGAACGAGCAGAGCTGAAAATAGCGAACCCCGCCAGTCTGGAAAAGAAGAAAGCGAATGATCCAGGCCGCTTTGTAAAACGACTGTCCGTCACACAAGATGGTGAGCTGTCTGAAAAGAACCTCTATTTTCTGGACAAAGAGGCAATTGCCAAAGAAGCTCAGTACGACGGGTTTTATGCCGTCTGTACCAATCTGGACTCCGATCCGCTGGATATTATTGCTGTCAATAAAGGTCGCTGGGAAATCGAGGCTGCTTTCCGGATTATGAAGAGTGAGCTCAAAGCAAGGCCTGTCTACCTGCGGCGGGACGAACGCATCCAGGCTCATTTCCTGACCTGCTTTATTGCATTACTCATTTACCGGGTCTTATCCAAGAAGATAACGGCACGGTTGCCAGAAGCCAGCCCCAGTGGTGAGAGCATTGTTAAAACACTCTGTGCGATGGACTTCCTGGAAAAGGAGGGTGATGGCTTTATCCCTACCTATACCCGCTCAGACATCACGGATGCTTTGCATGATGAGTTCGGCTTCAGAACTGATTTGGAACTTGTGCCCATAAAAGAGATGCAAAAAATCGTCAAAATGACGAAGCTGAAAAAGTAGACATTACGCATTTCCTATACATAGCTTGAAAGCCGTAAATGCTTGCAACACAGGCATCTACGGCTTTTCTTTTGCTTGAAAGTGTTAAAGATAGGAGTATAGCATAGGGTCTTTCGGATGACAACGAAGTGTTCGTGTCGCAGGTCTCTTAATAGCGCTTTTGCCTGAAGATCAGCTTCCTGTCTGGATCAGTCCTTACATCGGATATCATTCTGCATCGCGAACCGCTATAATGATCTCATTATGCGGATCGGGGGAATGGTAAATGTGCTGCGAGCGTACAAAATCCATGGCACTGCATTCTGGAACTAACGAACAAGCGGA
>JAAYLM010000339.1 GCA_012521915.1 Oscillospiraceae bacterium
ATGTCTGCCTGGGCAACAAGCAGAGCTTTGAGATTGGTTGCCAGACATTATTTGAGATTTGCCGTCGCAGGCAGTACAGGGACAGGTTATAATAGACCGGAACCTATCCTGGTGACTTTTTTGAGCAGTGCTTTATTGCCTATACCCATGGAATTGGCTGACGAGCCGATCAAATAAAGTTAAAAGAGCAGATTCTGGCAGAGGAGGGAAATAGACTAATTGGGTAAGACAAAAATAACTTTTTCAATTAAAACCCTTATGGTTTTCCTTTTCTTGATTTTTATGCTTGCTTCGCTGGTTTCTTATGGCATGGTGGTCTATCGCAGCTGGATTAATTCCGTCCGGAAAACAATTGCCTCGCAGGCACTCGATGTGAACAGCCATATCAGCAGCCAGATCGAATCGTTCCTGCATGTTCCCCTTCATGTTAACGAGGTGAACCACCTTGTCATTCAAAACCAGATTCTGGATTTGCAAAACGAACAGCTGCGTGACAAATTCTTTGCGGGTGTTTTGCAGGCTCATGACCAGCGTCTATACAGCTTCAGTTATGGTATGGCTGACGGATCCTATTACGGAGCACGCCACAATGAACAGGGCGCGATTGAGGTCATGCGCAACAACACGACAACAGGCGGTCAGTCCTGGTATTATCACATCAAGGAAGATATGACAGCTGGCGAACTGGCGGTCAAGGCCGGTCTTTTTGATCCGCGGACACGTGACTGGTACAAAGCAGCGGCTGCAGCCCGTAAACCTGTTTACGCTCCGGTGTACAAACATTTTGTCATGGATGATCTGACGGTATCCGCGGCCTGGCCGATTTTCAACGAAACAGGGGAGCTAACCGGTGTGTTGGGTGCGCATCTGCTGCTTACTGATATCAACGGTTATCTGGAAAGTGCTCTGACGCCACACCGTGGCTATGCCGTCCTGCTGGAAAAAGCTACAGGTCATTTGATTGGTCATTCACTGGGCGATGGTATCTTTAGGGATCATCCCGATGATACACTGGGCCGGCAAGAGCTGGCTGATATACAGAATGTTGATATCATTGGTGCGTTCCAGCAATATGAGGCGGACCAAATCAGCCAGTTCAGATACAAAGGCGACCAGAATATTCTATATGTAAACGTTCAACCGATTCAGGATAACGGTATTGACTGGATTCTTATATCTGCTCTGCCGGAGGCCGCGTTCACGGCGGATATCACAGCAAGCATGCTTCGGGCGGCTGCCTTGGCGGCCTTTGTCCTGATCATGCTGATTCTCATCTATATCCTCGTGATCAGACGATTGCTTAACCCGGTCAGCTCACTGTACGAAGCTTCTTCAGCCTTGATGGCGGGTGACTGGTCACAGCGGGTGGAAATTGTCAGGAATGATGAGATCGGCATGATTTCCGAGAGTTTCAACAATGTTGCTGCCCGCATACAATCCCTTGTCGAGCATCTGGAAGAGAATGTCAGGACACGGACAAAAGAACTGCATGCGGCCAATGTGGCTTTGACAGAAAGCCGGGAAGAGCTGCGTCTTATACTCGATACCGCAGCTGAAGCTGTTTATGGGATCGATTTGCATGGATGTTGCACCTTTTGCAATGCCAGCGGACTCAAGATGCTGGGTTACAGCAGAGAACAGGAACTGATCGGCAAAGACATGCACCGGCTGATTCACCACAGTATGCCTGATGGTTCGTCGTTCCCGCTTTCCGAATGCCGGATTTTTCAATCCATCAGGCTGGGCAGGGGCTTCACCGCTGATGATGAGGTGTTCTGGCGCTCGGATGGTACACCCTTCGCTGTTGAATACCGGGCTTTCCCTCAGATGAGAGACGGGTCAATCGTCGGCGGTGTCATTACCTTCATGGACATTACAGACCGGAAAAGGAGAGAGGACGAGATCCGGTTTCTGAGCCAGCATGATCCGCTGACTGGCCTTTATAACCGGCGTTCTTTTGAAAGCGCTCTGGAGCAGCTCAGTTCTGAAGACAACTTGCCATTGTCGGTCATTTTCGCCGATATCAATGGACTGAAGATCACCAATGACCTTTTCGGGCATGCTGCCGGTGACGCTTTGATTCTTTCGGCAGCCAGCGTTCTGGCCCGTACCTGCCGGATCGGGGATGTTATTGCCCGCATCGGTGGTGATGAATTTGTCATCCTGCTGCCCAAGACGACACCGGCAACTGCCCACGATACCCTTAACAAGATCAAAACTGCCCTTGATCAGGAACGGGTGTCTGCGATCAAGTGCAGCGCAGCTTTGGGTACCGACACAAAAATGAATCGCGGACAACCATTGGCGGAGGTTATCGCCAATGCGGAAAACAGGATGTATCAGGACAAAACGATTAACCGCAAGAAAATCAACAAAGTGATCATCGATACCATCATGGCCACATTGCATGAAAAAAATCCCCGTGAACGACAGCATGCCACTGTCGTCAAGGCGCTTTGCGGCCGGTTTGGCGCGTTACGATCCATGCCTGCCCTGGAAATCGAAAAACTCAAGCGGGCGGCCTATCTGCACGATATTGGCAAGATCACGCTGGATGAGGCGCTCCTGGCCGATGACTCCTTTACGGATGAGGAGGAGTATGAGCCCATGCAGCAGCATGCGCTAACCGGTTATCGGCTGCTCAACCAGATCGATGAAACGATGGATCTTGCGGATATCATCTACAACCACCATGAACACTGGGACGGGCGTGGTTATCCCAGAGGCCTTAAAGGCGAGCAGATACCCGAGTCTTCCAGGATCATAGCCGTGGTTGAAACATATGAGCGGGTGTTGAACCGAACCTCATCGCTTAATAAATATTCACAGGCAGAACGAAAAGAACAAGCCATTGCCGCGATCCGCCATGGTGCCGGAACACGGTTTGATCCCGGAATGATTGAGCTGTTTATCCAGATGATAAACCAGGACCTTGTTTGAAGAACGGGCGTGTGTTGCCGTTTCACATCCTATGCTGCCACTGGAAAGTATGAACAGCGCGCAGCAGTGCAGGGTGTTTCCAGTGATGTCTTTTAGTTCTTTATAAAGCTTCTGCTGCATTATTGCTTCAGTTAGCATGCCAGTGGTTTTTATGGAAAAAATCTGTGTATCAGCGTCGGCAGAGTTCATCGTAGACCGCCTGGTAGTACAATGCGTTTTCAACAGGTGTGTTGGCCGGGATGTGGTTGCCTACAGCCAGAAAATAACCGGGGCAGTGCCGCCCGATGTCCAGACAGCGCTTCACCTCAGCGCGAATCGCAGCCTTGTCGCCATACAGCAGAATCCGTGTGTCGGCATTTCCGATCAGGACATGTGTCTGTCCGAATTTCTCTGCCAGCAAACCAAGATCATTGGTCGGTTCAAAAACAAAACCATGAAAACCGCAGGTCGCAAGATCGTCTATAAATTCGGTATAGGTTCCGTCTGAGGTGAAAAGTACTTTTTTACCACAGTCCAGCAGCGGTTGGATGAACCGCTTGTAGTTGGGAAAAATATAACGTCGATACCATTGCGGATGGATAAAGGCGCCATTGGTCCAGACAATGTCATCATGCACCATCACCACCGGAGCATCCGCTAAAGCCAGAGCGTTGAAAAACGGCTGGATCCAGGTGGCGTAACGGTCAGTCATGGCGCCAAAGGCCTCGCTGTCAAGCCCGGCAGCTGTCAACAAGGTGTTCCAGCCGAAAATATCGATCAGGCCGGACATGCAGGTGATATAGATCCCGGTCATGTTGACCGCATCAGCATAAAATGAGCAGTTTGATGCGTAATGGTCATTAAAGCGGTCGACCAGATCCTGCTGACTTCGGGAGCCGTACATGGCCCAGGGATCGAAATGCAGCGCTGCTTCAGGATCATCGAAAAGCTCAGAACGCCACTCGTCATAGTCCGCACCTTCAGCCGCGTATACAGCATGCCCCATGCGGGTGTAGCGGTCGCCGAACTCCTGGCGGTTGATCAGAATGGACCAGCGCAGGTCATAAGACCAGGCTTTCATAAAAGCCTGGCGGGCTTTTGCTTTTGCGGCTTCAGGCGAATCCTGGCTGACAGAAAGCCCGGTTACCGTAGAAATCAATGGCCAGTGGCTTTCAGCAGAATATTCAGTGCGGGGGATCCGGGCAGGCATGTCGAGATTGATAGCGGCCATGCCATCTGCGTATGACATAAAACCTCCTGCAATTGAGTTGCGCTGTCAAGTGCGGAAGATACTTGCTGCTTGATACAATGCACGCAGGCGCAATGGACTGTTGAAACCTGCGCAGCCGCCCTGCGATATGCCGGCGGCTGCGCATACAGATATCCGTTTCCAGTAAGGATTAATGCAGCACAGCCTTTTTGAAAGCGTCGATCAGCTGCTGTCTTGTCAGGCTGCTTTTCAGGTAGCAACGATCAGCGACGGGGATGCTTATCGAGCCGTTTCCGGCTGCAAAGGGCACAGGCTCGCCACCCAGTTCTTTTTCCAGCGTCACATCCTGCGGGTTCAGCGGTAGATCCAGGGTTCCATTTCCTGTTGTGTGCCAGTACACCACATAACGTTCATTATTTCTTTCAAGGATGAACGCGAGCATGTCTTTGCTGGCATTGGCTGCTTCAGTTATCTGATCATAGGCCACAAGCTCATATTGCTTTTCTTCGTTGATGAGAAGGATATGCTCCTGCTCAAGATTTTGCAGTTCTTTTTTCTGTTCCGCTGTCAGCCAGTTTTTTGCTCTGACATCTTCCCAGCGCCGCATGACTTCAAGAATATCATCGGTACGCGGGTGGGTTTTGAACGCATCCATTTTCTCCATGATGGTCACAGGGCAATCCCAGGCTGCTGCCCGGCTTGTTCCGTATTCATACATGTCGGGTTGTGTTCTAAGTGCCCAGAAACCCCACCAGCCAAAGTTTAGCCGGGTGAAATCATGTTGCATCCGCGGTGCTTCCTCGGCAGGGTATTCACGGATTTTTTCTTTAAACACTTCCGGGTCGAAAATGTCGAAGGCATTGCCGCCGCTGAGGAAATGCCAGCTGAAATGGGCTTTGGCCGCGCCCTCAGTGAACAAGGGCGCAGGGTTCAGTTTTTTCAATACGCGATACTGGGCATTGGGCACATGGTACTCAAAGGGAGGATTTGTACCTTCGGAACCATCAAAGTAGACAAATCTGAAGCCAGTGTTGAAGGCGTCCGCGATTTTATCCGCCACTTCATCCTGCAGGCTTGAGTACTGGTCCAGATATGCCGAAGTGCCGCCGAATTCACTTACATCGAGAATACCGCCAACGAGGCCGAGCGGATGATTTGTGACGGTTGTCACGTGCGCGCCACGTTTGCAGCCGGTGAAGTGATATGGCGGTTCGGTTGTGTAGCCTTCATAGGAGATCAGCTCACCGCCGAATTTCAAGATACGGCAGCGATCGGCCATAACTGTTCCTTCCGGATTCTGTTCCACATAGACAACCGTGTCTTCTTTGCCGAGCGCACGGGCGAGCGTGAATCGTTTTGTCACATTCAGGCGATGGTCGGCAACAGGGGTGACATATCTGCTTTTCAACCCGATATGCGAGTGCAGGAAGTGCAGGCCCGGGGTGATCCCGGCTGCGATGATTTTATCCAACATATTCTTCAGGTCAGCTTTGCCTTGTGGATATTCGTCCCTGTAGTCGTAATTACCGTTAAGCTCGTAGCCGCCAATCTCCTTGAAAATCGATGTATAGTAAACCAGCATGCAGCGAAAGCCGCCTTTTTTGGCATAGGTAATGTGTTCATCGACATTTGCCGGAGTGATATTGCCCGACCAGTAAGCAGAAACATTAATCATGGGGCTGCGCCGGCTATCCACGCCTCGTGGCAGATCATAGTCTTCCTCAACTGCTGCGATCGCGTCAAGCAGTTTGCTGGTCTGGCTGACGATCAGCGCGGCACCCGTACCCTTAAGCTTGATGTCTCTTACTGCGTCGGCGCTCATGATCCTGTACCCTTTACGGCGATCCGCTTCAATACGGGCATAGGGTGCGGTAGCCAGCACATTGACAGCGACTTTGCTGTCCCAGCTTACATTCAGCCATTCACCGAAGTTTTCCCTGTTGCGTATGGGGATTTGCAGCAGGCGCATCTCAGCGACCGGAGGGGGTGACATTCTGAGACCGGGATAATCTGTTGGATGAACAATAAAATCACTTAGCCAAAACCCGATATATTGGGGCGCTTCCTTGATTTCGATAACCGCTTCAAAGGGGGTTATTTCGAAACCGACAATAAGCTTGTTGCCTTCCCGGCGGACACAGTTGGCTTGAAAAACAGTCCGTTTATTTGGATGGGCAAGTTTGACCTCGTTGTTGAAAGGACGCTCCTGTGTCACTGAAAAAAGGGCGATTTCCTCGTTCGCCGCGAGACATTCCTCGCCTGAAGGTTTATGGATCAGACTTTTAGCCAGGCAGTCGCCGCCGACAACAAGGCGCAGGTGTTCATTTTCGATGATGATGTCAGGTGTCTGGTCTTTGAGGTGCTCCATTTCACATATCTCCTTTTCGCTTTTTCGGGCCTGATCATTTTCTTGAATCAAGCGGGCATGATCGTTTTCAAATGCTGCAAAACGCTGGTCCTTTTGTTAACGCCGCAACTGGCCTTGATGTTTATCCCGTCTCCAGGCAGTCTGCACGTCTGATTTCATTGTACTCGATTTTGCCATGTGCTACAAAGGACAAAACAGCAGTGTTCGTTTACAAAGAATCATCGCAATTGGCGAAACCAATAAACCTCTTGCACATCGAAAAGGCCAACATCAGACAATCAGCTGACGAAAAATACCGGCATATTCCGTGGTGCCGTCACACATACGGTCAAAATCGGTATAGCTGTAATTATCCAGCGCTGTATGCAGTTCATGGAAGGGGCAATCCTTACTCACCCAGACAGTCGGAACGCCGGCATGCCAGAATGGTTTGTCATCGCCGGCAAGCGATGCTTCAACGGTACAGTAAGGATATTTCACCGGCGGCAGTTTCTCTTCATGTCCGAGGTAGATTTTCGGAACATGGAAATAGCCTCCGATATCATCTATGTTTAAATACCACAAAATATTTTCATTTCTATGCCGGTTAACATAATCGCCACTACCCATCTGGAAATCATAGGCGATGTATTCCTCGCCAGAGAAAGCCGTAAAGTCGATTGACCATTCGGCAGGAACCTCATCCTTCAAGATGCGCGCAAGCTCCAGCAAAATGGCGGTCCCGCCTTCATTATCCTGTGCACCTTGAACAAGCGGAGCCGTGTCATAATGCGCACCGACACAGGCGCGGCGCGGACCGTTGCCAACACGGGCAATAACATTGAACGCCACGGTATCAAAGCACTCAGCTTTCACGTGGAGACGAAATGTATTTTTCCGGTGAGATGCCATATAGATGGCACCTTCCTGTGCAACGGCTGCAGTTCCCAGGGTTTTCAGGAAGGGAGAGCGCTGGATCTTGGTACTTGGTGCCAGATCGGTATGACCATGACTGATGAAAATCGCCCCTGCCGCGCCTTTTTCATCCAGTATTTCTGCTAGTTTGTTATTCCCGAAAACATGCTTGCCGAGTTTGTCCACATTGTTCCAGGCAGCGACAAAACACAAGCGCCCGCGGACATCCAACGCAGCCAATCGATCAAGATCGTTCCAGTCAATCCAGAATGG
>JAAYLM010000340.1 GCA_012521915.1 Oscillospiraceae bacterium
ACCATGATCACCGTGGCACACATCCGCAACACGATTGACACCACAGATGTTTTTTACGATCAGGAAGTGAATTTTCTGAATGATGCTCTGCCGACTCTGATCCCGTTACAGATCCGGTTTTTCAATGTCTTGCTGGCCTGCTCGTTCCGAAGTGATCTGGAGTCGGAATTTGGCAGTCAGTTGTTTATTAACGCTGAAACAGAGCTCAAGGTACAGGATGAATCGATCATGTCGGAGAAGGTCGAGGAGGCCAACCTGCGCCAGGCTTATCAGAAATTGACAGCACAGTGTACGACCCGCTTTATGGGCGAATCTGTCAATTTTTACGGTTTGCTCAAACACATGGAGCATCAGGACCGTGAACATCGGCGCGAAGCTTTTTTAGCCTGGTCAGATTTGTATGCCGCCCACTCTGAGGAATTGGACCGGTTGTTTGACCAGTTGATCACTGTACGCGTACGCATGGCCAAAAAGCTCGGATATGAACACTACACGGATCTAGCGTACCTCAATCGCCATCGTACCGCCTATGCTCCCCGGGATGTGGCCGGCTTCAGGCGTCAGGTTCTGGAGATTGTTGTTCCGGCCTGCGCCAAAATCCGGGCCGATCAGGCGAAACGGATCGGTATCGACAAAATGAAGTATTTCGATGAATCGTTGCTGTTTCCGGATGGAAATCCCGAACCAGCCGGCAGCAAGGATCAGATGCTCGCCTGGGCAAAGGATATGTACCGGGAGTTGAGCCCCGAAACGGGTGTGTTCTTCGATTTCATGACCCGAAATCAACTATTCGACTTGGAAACAAGGCCGGGCAAGCACATGGGTGGGTACTGCACCAGCCTGTCCAACTGGAAGGCACCCTTCATTTTCGCCAATTTCAACGGTACATCTGCTGATGTTGACGTTCTGACCCACGAGGCTGGTCATGCCTTTGCTTACTTTACAGCATCGCGCGAACAGGAGCTGTCGGAATACTGCCATTCAACGAATGAAATCAGCGAAATCCATTCAATGAGCATGGAGCATTTTACCTATCCCTGGATGGATAAATTCTTTGGCAGCAAGGCCGGACAGTACCGCTACGCGCATCTCTGCCAGGCTTTGAATGTATTGCCTTACATGATGTGCGTTGATGAGTTCCAGCATCTTGTCTACGACAAGCCGGACATGACCGCGATGGAGCGCCGTCAGGCCTGGCGTGATCTCGAACGTACCTATATGCCCTGGCGCGATTACGACGGTGTGGATTTTTTAGAAAATGGTGGCTTCTGGATGCAGAAACAGCACATCTTCATGTACCCGTTCTATTACATTGATTATGCTTTGGCCCAGATGGGCGCTTTCGAGTTTTACGGCCGTATGAAAACCAACCAGACTGATGCCTGGACGGATTACCTGGCGTTATGCAAGGCAGGTGGCAGCCGGGGATACCTTGACCTATTGAGCCTGGCCGGATTGTCCAATCCTTTTGCCGAAGGCAGCGTGGCCAAGGCGGTATCGCATGTGATCGAAGAGGTTTCCGGAAGCTCGTACCGCATCTAACAGTCAGGCAGGCGTTTTATATACATCATGAATCAGTTCAAGTAAAATATTCGCGTCTCACGCGTCGTCACACCTTCCGGAGTTTTGGCCAGGAAGGTAACAACATGGAATTTTTCGCGAATGCTAACCGGCAACATAATCTGCA
>JAAYLM010000341.1 GCA_012521915.1 Oscillospiraceae bacterium
AAAAGATAAACGCTCAGGAATCACGTACGCCTATGAATCACAAGCCTGGTGGGACAAGGAAAAGAAGCAATCCAGATCCAAACGCACGCTTATCGGGCGATTGGATGAAGCAACGGGTGAAATTGTGCCAACGGATGGACGGTGCCGTAAGGATAAACAGCAGGCAAAGGACGAGCTGCAAAAGGTCAAACAGGGGCCCGTATCCTGGACGCAGACCAGGCATCTCTATTACGGCGCTACCTGGCTTTTGGACAGAATCAGCGAGACCCTCCATCTGACAAACGATTTAGAAGCCTGTTTTCCCCGTGATTACAAACAGATGCTCTCAATCGCCTACTACCTGATTCTTGAAAACAATAATCCGCTCTATCGGTTTGAAAAATGGGGGATGATTCATCACCATCCCTATGGCAAAGATATCCCGTCACCGCGGAGCAGTGAGTTGTTTGCATCCATTACAGATGAAGCCGTTGCGAAATTTTTCCGACTGCAGGGCAAACGGCGCATCGAACAGGAATATTGGGCTTATGACAGCACCAGTATTTCCAGTTATTCGGATACGCTCAAACAGATACAGTACGGCAATAACAAAGAACACGATCGTCTTGCGCAGCTCAATCTGCTGCTTGTGTTCGGCGAAGAGTCGGGATTGCCTTTTTACTACCGTAAGCTCGCGGGAAACATACCCGATGTCAAAACCGTCAAGACCTTGCTGGCCGACCTGGATGTCCTGGGTTTGGGCAAAATAAAGCTGGTTATGGATCGTGGTTTCTACAGCGAAGCCAATATCAACGGCTTATACAAGGAACATCTGAAGTTTCTCGTGGGTGTCCGGCTCTCTCTGACCTTTGTCAGAAAACAACTGGATCTTGTCAATGATTCGATCCGGCAGTTCCAGAACTACGATCCGGCACTGGATACCTATGGCTTTACCGTTCTTACAGACTGGCCCTATACCGAGGAGCGGCCAAACAAGGGCGGTGTCCTGAAAGGGACACGCAGAATCTATCTGCATCTGTACTATAACATCGACAAAGGAGCCGAGGATGAGCGCAATTTTGACATCATGATTGCCAAATACTACCACGAACTGATTTCCGGTCAGACGAACGAAAAACACGAGAAGGACTACCAGAAGTTCTTCACTGTCAAGCGTACACCCAAACGGGGGTCGCAGGTGACCGTAAATAATGATGCGATCAGCGAAGCAAAACGCTATTTTGGTTTCTTTACGCTGCTAACCAACGAAAAAATGGATGCCTTCACGGCCCTTAGGCTCTATCGGATGAAAGATGTCGTTGAAAAAGCGTTTGGCAATATCAAAGAACGCCTGAACCTGCGCCGTCTTCTGGTATCTTCTGAGCGTAATCTGGATGGCAAGCTGTTCGTTGAGTTCGTAGCATTGATCCTAATCTCATATATCAACAAGAAGATGCAGGATCAGGGTCTGTATAAAGACTATACGATGCAGCAATTGCTCGACAAACTGGATGTCATTGAATGTTTCCTGTCTCCTGGCCAGGCCCTGCGCGTCGGTGAAATTCTGGATCAGCAGAAGGAGCTATACACCAAGCTTGGCACTGGGCTGCCTGCCTCGTTATGAGTTCCGAGAATCCAGGCTGCAAAGAAGAGATTCAGCAACATCTGCTTATCCATCTCAAACCTCCCGACTGTAACCGTCTATTAAATCGAACCCAAAGTTGATCCGAGTCGTTCGCCGCGTGTAACTGCTCTTATATTGTTTATGTTTAGATTGATAGCTTAAGTATAGGCTAAAACGTGCCTAACTAGCAACAGGATTATGTTTAGATGTACAGGATAATATTCATAAG
>JAAYLM010000342.1 GCA_012521915.1 Oscillospiraceae bacterium
ATGCCCAATTCCAGACCGGTATCTCTGGCCAGACGGCTGTCTGGACTGATTCCGATACAGAAAATGACCAGGTCCGCATTGATCATTTGCCCGCTGGTCAGACGGACCGAGATGCCGTCTTGGCCATTGCGGAAAAAACCGGCCGCGCCAACACGGAAAATAAGGTTGATGCCTTTAAGGCGCATGTGCTGATGCAAGAAGGCCGCTATATCAGCGTCCAGAGAAGCGACCACCTGATCGGTGAACTCAACCATCGCCACTTCGATGCCGCGCTCAGCCAGGTTCTCAACCATTTCCACACCAATGAATCCGCCGCCGATAACCACAGCGCGCCGTACATTTTTCTGATTGATATAGTCATGGATGCGATAGGTGTCCGGAACTGTTCGCAGCGTGAAGACGCCTTCAAGATCAAGACCTTCAATCGGAGGTCTTTTCGGTTCGGCACCAGGGGACAAAACCAGCTTGTCATATTTCTCTTCGTAAACACGTCCCGTACGATGATCCATGATCCTGACCGTATGGGCCTGGCGGTCTATGGACAGCGCTTCACTGAGCGTCCGCACATCTATATTAAAACGCGCTTTCATCGCCTCGGGTGTTTGCACCAGCAGAGCGCTTTTGTCTTTGATAACGTTTCCGATATAATAAGGAAGACCACAGTTGGCATAGGAGATATGCTCTCCTTTTTCCAGCATGATAATTTCAGCTTGTTCATCAAGCCTGCGCAAACGCGCTGCTGCTGAAGCGCCGCCGGCCACACCACCGATAATAATTACCTTCATTCTGTTCACCTCATGTCGTGTTGTCCGGCTGCATCGCCCACGGGCGCGCCGACGGCAAGAGTATAGCAGGATGAAGACGCTGTGTTCTGTGACAATGTAACAGAAGCGCTTTGCCGGCTGCAGAGAACAGCCTGCCCTATCGAAGCAATGAATGGATTCCGGGCACCAGACTCCATGCCGGCGCCGGTCAGGAGAGGTGGCGCGGTCAGCCTGTGGCAGAACCGGTCGGTGCGTTTCCTGCGGAGGAATGGTCTTGATGCTGCAGGGTGAAAACCAGTCGTTTCAGAAGCCAGCGATGCCGGTCCTGAAACCAGCGGTGCAGGCGCGGCTGCAGGGTGCGGTCTGCTGGATAAAACAGCCGCTGATGGTGGGTGGACAGGAGCATGATACCCAGCGTGCCGCCATTGAATTTCCCCAGAAAGTTAACAACGCCTGCTCCGCAGGAGGCAATTTCTTCAGCTTCCTGCATGCGGGTCACAATAAGCAGCAGGTTGCGCCGCGACGGGTATTCCATCTGGCGGCGGATGTAGCGAATACAGTCCTGAAGCAGTTGATCAATCATAAAAACATTGAGAGGCTCATGCTGCAGGATGATGACCCGATCGTATTTGCTGCGGCGCAAAAAAGCAAAAGCCCGTTTACGTCTGTAAATCCGGCCCATGATGTGGCTGTCAGTCTCCAGAACATAACCGCCGGCCAGTAATGCGGCTTCGTAATCCACAAGCAGGCGCTCCGTCGGTATCGCCCGCCTGACCAGCCGGTAACGCTGACGGCGCATCAGCCTTTTCAAGCTCTCCAGATTACCTGGATCGTAGCGTTCCAGGTCATAGGTCGAGAGGACATGGCGGACGGTGATCAGGCACAGCAGGATATAGATCAAGACAATAGCGCGCACCAGCCACCGGATGAACCTGGATGTCTCCGCCAGCGTCAGCACATCCAGCCGGTTATACAGCACGTAAAGCACAAGGCCGAACACAGCCAGATAAACCACAGGCAGAAGGACATCACGGCGCAGCCAATGTCTTCCTTTCACGAAAACCTCCGAAAAGTAAAAACTCGGACTTCTCCGATTTGCAGAAAAATCCGGATATTTCTTTTTTTAACTGGCCCTTATTTTACCATGAACCTTCATCGTGAACAAGGAAAGCCGCCCGGGCGCTCACACATAGCCGGGCGGCCTGATATACAAGGATATTTGCGTGCCCGTCAGATTCTGGGATATTCAGTGGAACCAGGGTTTTCATACTGTGTTGGCGTATAGGTGATCGGAACCTCTTCTTCCAGAACAAGGTTTACCTTAATTTCCTCACCATTTCGCACAATCGTCAGAGCCATGGTATCACCCGGCTTCATGGTGTTTTTCACTGCGTTCAGGGCTTCAATCGTCAGCACCTCTTCGCCATTTGCCGCGATGATGATATCCTGTACCTGGATTCCTGCTTTAGCTGCCGCGCTGCCCGCATCAATCTCAATAACATAGATGCCTTCAGTCAACTTGTAATATTCAGCCATCTGAGCGCTGATGTTGCGGGCCATGATGCCGATTTTCGGCCGGCCGCGCACATAACCATGCTGAATGATGCTTTCCACGATCGGCTCAGCATGATCGATCGGGATAGCAAAGCCGAGCCCTTCCACACCCGTGCCGGTGTTTTTGGCGGTATTGATGCCAATCACTTCTCCATATGAATTAAAAAGCGCACCGCCTGAATTGCCTGAATTGATGGCGGCATCAGTCTGCAGCAGATTCATTTTCTGGATGCTGCCGCCACTGCCGCGCAAAGTGATCTCACGATCCAGCGCGCTGATGATGCCGGCTGTCACCGTACCGCTCAACTCACCAAGTGGATTACCAATCGCGACGGCCAGTTCACCGATCTGCAGATCACCTGAGTCGCCTAATATGACCGTTGGCAGGTTTTTCGCCTCAATTTTTATGACAGCGACGTCATTGCTGGGATCTGTCCCGACCAGCACAGCTGAGTAAAGATCATCGTTATCCAGGACGACTGTGATCGTCTCCGCGCCTTCGATAACATGGTTGTTGGTCACAATATAGCCGTCCTGAGTGATAATAAACCCTGAACCGGCGGCTATTGGCCTGTACACCTGTCCGAACATGTCGCGGGCTGTTGTCTCTGTTGTAATGGCAACCACCGCAGGCTTGCCGCGCGCTGCGATTTCCATGACGGTAAGCGTCTGCCTGCCATCTTCATGGCGGCTGGCTGCCTCTGCCAGGCTAAAGTGCGGGTTGGTCAGACCGCGCCCTCCGGCTGACGGCTCAGGAACTGTCGCAGGTTCTG
This sequence comes from Oscillospiraceae bacterium, assembly GCA_012521915.1. Taxonomy (GTDB): domain Bacteria; phylum Bacillota; class Clostridia; order Saccharofermentanales; family UBA5734; genus JAAYBY01. The sequence goes on from JAAYLM010000342.1 coordinate 3,092, forward strand.
TTACATCTGGTATCGGGCTCAAGGTCTGCGGCACGGTTGTCTGCGTGGTTGATTCAGCAGGCAACGTGTTACCTTTCATCAGCAGGTATACTGCTGTGCCTGTTAAGGCAGAGCAGAGTACGACGACAGCCATAACAAGCGCTACAATACCAAGCGCACGGGTTGAGCGGCGCGGTCCATGCGGCGGGCCGGCACTTGCAGGGCTGCCATAGCCTGCGTCAGGATAGACATAGGAGGAGGTTTCCAGCGGGTTTGGCCTGTTTATCTGCTGGTTGTCTTTTTCATTATATTGATCAATCATTTTTATCCCCCGTTTCACCGGCAATCCCGCTTCCGGCGTATTCAAAGACACCGGTCACAGGTATGTGTTGCCTTGACATTAATCATCTGTACTTATTTTATACCCTTTTGTCTTGTTTGCAAAAAGAACGTAATGCAAAGGATTTTGATGGTGTTGTAACAAATTTGTGACGTTGCCCGCCATCGTTGGCAACGTTCGCCGGAACGCCCCATTCCTTTTGCCATCTTCTGGCAGATGTGATAAACTGGCGGCAATATAAACCGATTGAAAGTGAGGCTGGTCTATCTTGAAGCAATACCCGGTTGCCCCGGAAGGCTGGCCGTTTATATCTCTAGCCCTGGTGATCAGCATCATCCTGCTCATGATAAAACCCTGGCTGGCTGTTTTTGGCTTGATTCCTTTTATTTTCTTTTGTTTCTTCTTTCGCAACCCTGCCAGGAACGGGCCTGAATCGCCTCATGAACTGCTGAGCCCGGCTGATGGAAGAGTGATGTCGGTAACGCGGCTGGACCATGTTGAAGACCTTGACGGGCCAGCTGTCTGCATCACCATTTTCCTGTCCTTGTTCAATGTCCATATCAACCGGGCGCCCATCTCCGGCAAAGTTTACACCCGGCGCTACAGGCCTGGCAAATACCTTCCGGCTTTCAAGAGCCATGCCTCTGAGCTGAACGAACGCAACACCATCGGGATTGATGCCGGCAACAGGAAAGTTCTGGTCAATCAGATCACCGGTTTTATCGCCCGGCGCATTGTTTGTGATGTAACACCCGGTGACACGGTTCGGCAGCGTGCAAGGTTCGGCATGATCCGTTTTGGCTCATGCACCGAACTGATCTGCCCGGCCGATGTGCAGATTAAAGTCCAGGTGGGTGATAAAGTCCGGGCCGGTCAGACCGTGATGGCAGCCTTCCCTGAAAGCGTTTCATCCGGTCCGGTTGTGACAGAACCATGAGATTGAGGAAATGCCTATGATTAGAAAAAATCTGCCCAATCTGCTGACACTGGCCAATTTGTCTTTTGGTGTGCTGGCCATTCTGGTCACTTCCTCAACGGATAAAATTTCTCTGAACAAACCGGGTGATGACATAAGCCTGATTTATTTCAGTTGCCTCTTTGTTATGGCAGCAGCGGTTTTTGACCGTTTCGATGGCAAACTGGCACGAAAGCTTGATGCAACGAGCGATCTGGGCAAGCAGCTTGATTCTTTATGCGACCTGATCTCTTTCGGCGTGGCGCCTGCCGTCATCGCCTGGAAACTGCACTTTTCCCATGCTTCACTGTTTTTTCCTGCCGGCTGGCTGATCGGTTATCTTTTGGCTTTAGCCTTTCCGATCGCCGGGGCTATTCGCCTGGCCCGCTTCAATCTGCAGGAGGATCAAGACTGCTTTTACGGCATACCAATCACCTTGGCCGGCTCTGTACTGACTCTGGTCAATCTGGTTAACACCTTCATGTTCCTGAAAATGCGTTTCAGCATGGTGAATGTCATCGTCTGCATGGTTCTGATGGCCTTGCTTTCGATCCTGATGGTCAGTCGTTTACAATTGCGGAAAATCTGAACCGTTCCGGGACTTTTTTTATCCTGGAATCAGAAAGCTGTTTGCCCAACCTGCGCAGCGGGTCGTTTGATCAGTTGCTTCCGCCTGTTGCGCAGGCACTGATAAGCATGAGGGAAACCTGTTTCAGAAATCGATATTGCGCAAAAGGGTATGGTGGGCCAGGTTATCAACACCGCGCTGCAGCAATTGGAGCAGCACAAGAAAAAGAGCCGGGGCGATGGTCGCCACCAGCAGAATGCCGACAAAGGTCAATACAACCTGTAAGCCACCTGCGATAACACCGACCATCATACCCATAGCCTGACCCATGCTGGTGAATGTTTCGGTTGACTTGGCAATCGTCTGGTTGATGTATTCGAGCAATTCCTGCGGGAGCAGATCAACATCCAGTTTATAGAACGGCATAACCCACTGGTAGACTGCCAGATAAGCGGCAGCAAGCTTGATCGCCTGTAGGGCCAGGACAGGTAGCTTCAGCAAGATATTAAGCCTGTAATAATACCGGTTGGTAAAAGGTGCTGCCAGCAGAAGAAATAAAAACACAAGCAAAGGTGCCCAGCGGGGCAAGGACATCCAGGGACGGGCCTGCGGCGGGTCAAACTGCAGCCAGATGTATCCCAGGAATACCAGCCAGCCAATCAACCAATAAAAACCCGTATGGCGACGGGTCTCATATTCCGTATCACTCCATGTGGGCCCCAATAGAAAGCCTTCTAAGAAGTCCATGACCCCTCCCTGATCTGATCAGTCTCCTGCTATTCTATCATGCCAAGCCAAACCGGTAAACCTGCGCAGCTGAACACTTTCAGAGAAAAAAGCAAATGCGGCTGACTTGTTCAATCAGTTCCTTTAGTGGCCTCCAGCAGACCGGTACGCTTCCATCACCACGCACTTGTTGACGCTCTTCCGGCCAGCGTATGGTGATCTGCCAACTAACTGGCTCAAAGGCCGGGTCATCTGGCAGCTTTTCCCGTTGTTCTGTCCTGTCGTCCTGCCCGGACCAATCTGCCTGGATCAGGCATGCCTTCGCCTGTTGCCGGACACGGTTGACTTGTTCGTCAGACAATGTACGGGTAAAATTGTTGCCCCATTGCCAGCTGTCTCGCCAGGTCATGTAGCCCCGTGATAAATTGACATGGGCATGCAGACTGCCTTTCCTATAGACAATCAGCTCAAAATCAATACTGGCAATGTCTGCTTCAGATCCCATAGCACCATCACATCATCGTTTGGATCATATCACATTGGTAAAAAGCTGCTTCATCCGTTTCTCTTGCTGCTATGCCACCCAGTATAGCCATCTTCATGGCAATGTCAAAGCCTTACAAGGTCGCCTACCGTCAGCAGAACGATTTCAGCGGATTTCAACACCTGCAATAACTTGACCGCGGGTACCGACAACCAGTCGGTTCCCAAAGACAGCACATGAAGACTCAATGTTTCCGGCTGTGCTGCCGTTGTTGAGCGTCAGCTGCAAGACATGCAGCTGTTCTCCGGTCTTCCCGTCAACCAAGTGCAGTTTACCGGCAGAATCCGCCATGACGATGTAGGCGTTACCTTGTTCGTCATAGAGGTCAACCGGAGAACTCCAGGAATAAGCGGCCATCTTGTATTCCCAGACGATCGCCCCATCGGCTTGGTTGAAAGCGACCAAACTGGTTCCGCTGTACATGCCGTTGGTCATGGTAAAACTGAAGATGACCAGATCAGCGATGCTCTGTTTTCCAGTCAGTGGCGAGCCCATGATGCCGCCATTGATATCATCGCCGATGTTCGCTGCCTTGCGCGTCCAGCAGGGAAGGGAATTCTCCCAGAGCACTTCACCCGTCAGAGCATTCATTTTGTAAACATAGGCATCGCCCTGGTATTCACCGACAATGCCTTTCTGCCAGTCAACTTCCGTTCCTGTGTAGATCGCCAGCTGGTCTCCTTCATGGCGAAGGACAGGGGTCACGTCGGAGTCATCTTTCAACTGGCGTACCCAGACCGGTTCCAAGGTGTTGATATTGAGGCAGTGGAACATGCCTGAATTATCGCTGTAATAGCCATAATGGTTATAAACGGCCATAGAGCTTTCGATCCCTTGCAGGACCATGTCCGGACGTTTATAGCGGTAGGCGGCGAATTCCGGATCTATGGTCAGGCGGGCGTTTTCCAGATCAAAATCCGTGTTCATGAGCACCGTATAGACCATGCCATTCTCATTGGGGTAGATCAGCGTATCAGCCACCGCGTCAAAGATCGGTGACGAGTCGCAGGCAGCCCAGGAGGACCGGTGCGACGGATCCTGTGTACAATCACGATACAAAAGTAATGACTGGTCGATCAGGTTGAATACACGAAAACCCATGCCAATATCTTCTTTTGAGTTCTTGTCGCCCTGACCGACATAGAGAACCGGATAGCCGCGCGGGTCGATACAAGGGGTTCCTTTGATTGTCGCGCCGACGTTGATCGGATCGCGTGTTGGCTGGCCGTCATCCAGGTCGAGAAAGTAGATTTTCCCATCCATTGTCGCGTAAATAACTTCTACCAGATCCGCTTTTTCTTTTTTCTCCGGCCGGATATTCATGATGTTCCGTACAGCGTCATCCCATTGAACCAGCAAGGGCTGACCCGTCCAGCCTGTTCCGGTCCAGGAGAAAGACCAGGAGGAGGACGGTAAACCGCCAATGCCTACAGACCAGTCCTGGCTGAGTATGTTTTCCCGGATATCTGTAAGGCCATAGGCAGGTGCATTGCGGAAATTATTACCCCGGAAAGTCAGGACACCCGGTATCTGCTGGTAGCCAAGCGGATCGAGCAAAGCGATCGGGTTTGCGCGCTCAAAAGAGTCAAGGTGCTGCATCTGATCGCCGAAGATATCGTAAGCCAGTTTATTATCTGCCGGCGTAAGTCCGGTCGCCGGTTGTCCCTGTTGCAGCAGAGGCTGATCATCAGGCGGCAGCAGCTGAGGATTCCCTGCTCCCGGTACCGGCGTTGGGGTCGGGATCGGAGTCGGATCTGGATCAGTCGGATCTTGGGACGTTGTGTTTTGTGAGGTCCCGTCTGTCATACTTAACGAAGGATTCTGGCTTTGCAACGGTTCGGTCGCGCGAGGCTTCAGCAACCCCGGGCCATACTGGATCAGGGCGATCACCAGCGTTACCACAACCAAAGCAGCCGCCAGTTTCAGCAGCGGTCCGCCTGGTCTGTTTTTTGATTTCTTGCGCCCGTGATAACGCCCGTCTTTTACGTAGATACCTTTTCTTGTTGTCATTATTCTGACCTTTCGCTAAAACATACAGTCTATTTTAACATAAATAAAGCTTCGAATGTATTCAGACACAGCACCCCGCTATAAAACAACGGTCAGGGCAGTAAAATCAATTGTTCCACCAGCCTGGCGGTATCAACAAGATCCTTGACCAGAATCTGTTCCTGGCAGGTGTGTACCTGATCCATACCACAGGAAAGGACGATACCATCTATGCCATGCCGCACCAGCAAGTTGTTGTCACTGCCCCCACCGGCCGGCTGTTCACGTTTCGGCAGGTCCAGCACCTGGCAGGCCTGGCGGAAACGCCGCAACACCGGGCTTTCCGGACTGACAGCATAGGGCAGATAAGAAAGTTGCCGCCTGATCTTCAGCAAGGCGCCGCTTTCATCGGCTGCCTGCTGCATGCAGGCGCACATATGATCTGCATGAGCTGTAAGTTTAGCCTCATCCTGAGAGCGGCATTCGGCGGTAACCTTACAGGCTGCAGAAACAACATTCGTTGCGCCACCTCCTTCGATACGACCGATGTTCGCCGTTGTTTCCGGATCGATACGGCCCAGCTTCATCGCAGCGATGCCCCGGGCAGCGGTCGTGATCGCATTGATTCCTTTTTCCGGTTCCATGCCCGCATGCGCGGAACGTCCCTGGATCTCAAACAGGAGTTCGATGACACCCGGAGCCCGCACCACAGCCAATCCGGGCGCGCCGGACGCGTCCAGCACATAACATTGCCGGGCTGACAAGCGATCCGGCTGATACTGTCCGGCGCCAAGCAAGTGCCTTTCTTCAGCGACTGAGATGAACAGCTCAACCGGCCTGTGCGGGCGGCCATCTTCCGTGATGGAGCGGATTGCCTCTATGATAGCGGCTAGGCAAGCCAGATTGTCAGCGCCCAGAACTGTATCGCCGGCACTAGTGATGCGGCCGTCATCATGAACAACAGCTTTTTTGCCCCGGCCTGGTTCAACCGTATCAAAATGTCCGCTGAAGAGCAGCGGCTCCAGATCCAGTGTTCCCGGCCAACGGGCATAGACATTGCCGCAGTTTCCGCCAATCGCCCTGCCGGCATCATCTTCACTGACCTGAAAACCCATTTGACTGAGCTGCTCCTTGACAAAATCCGCCAGTTCCCGTTCGGCAAGGGAAGGTGCGTCAATGTCGACCAGACGAACAAAATGCTGTACAATTCTTTTTTCCTGAATCATTTTCTGCCTCCTGATTTTTTCATTTGATTTATTTTCGGCATTTTTTTACCACTAACTTCTCAGTGATTATGTCCATCCTGCAGACGCTCCGGGCGCGGCATTAGTCCATCATCCTGTCAGACGGACCGGCCTGCTGCAGGCCGGGAAAGCCTTGCTGGCGCAGCACTTCATATGCCATAATAGCGACTGCGTTAGAAAGGTTAAGCGACCGGCAGCCCGGCAACATGGGAATGCGCAGGCATCTTTCCGGATGTGCCTGCAGCAGTGGTTCCGGCAAGCCCCGGGTTTCTGGCCCGAAGAACAAAACAGTATCAGCCGGATAACAGGGCCGCGTATAAACCCGGCCGGCTTTGGTGGTCGCGTAGAAAAGGCTTTTGTGTATGTCTTGATCTGCCTGGTTGCCTGGATCCGCTTCCGTTAAGTTCAAACCGGCCCATAACTGTTCGAGGCTGCTCCAGACGGCCAGATCCAGGTCATGCCAGTAATCCAGACCGGCCCGTTTGACAGCCCGGTCGCTGATTGAGAAACCAAGTGGCTCAACCAGATGCAGACGCGCGCCAATCGCAACACAGGTTCGGGCAATATTTCCGGTATTCTGCGGTATTTCCGGTTCGACCAGGACAATCTGCAGTGGCATCTCCTATTCCCCCGTTCTCGACAGCAGTTCCGCGGCCATCGCCTCAAAGCGTTTCAGCCGATGGTTCATCCCGGACTTGCCAAGAGATGGCTGCATCATGGCGCCCAGCTCTTTCAGGCTCAGCTCCGGATACTGCAGCCGTGTTTCAGCGGCTGCCTTCAGATCCGGCGGCAGCTGCCGATCCAGGTTTTTTTCCTGAAGCCTGCGCAGCAGAGAGGACTGGCGGGCCGCGGTATCTGCAACCCGCTGCAGGTTGGCGCTGTCACAATTAACCACTCTGTTGACGCTGTTGCGCATTTCTTTTTCGACACGCAGCAACTCAAAAGTCAGATAGGAATGCTGTGCACCGGCCAGCAAAAGATAATCCGCCAGGCACTGCCCTTCACGCAGATAGATGACCTGGTAATGCTGCCGCTCAACAAGCGTGCTGCGAAGATCCTGCTGATCCAGCAAAGCCTTGAACAGATCAGCCGCCCCGCTGTCCCGCCGCACAGCCAGTTCCAGATGGTAAGCAGCCTCCGGCTCACTGACTGACCCGCAGGAAAGGTACAAAGCCCTAAGAAAAGCACGACGGCAACAATCTGTCCATTGAGCAGGCCTCTGGCGCTCCGCCGACAGGAAAACGGTTGTAATATCAGCTTGGATACGTGCGAAACAGGCAGCACGGTTCAAGACAATGGTGTGGAATTCGCGTCCATGCCGGATGGGGGGCGTTATACCATATTGTTTTTCAACCAGGCCGGTCAGACGTTCCGCGAAACCTGCATGGCCGGTTGAGACTTCTATATGTGTTTTACTTTTTTTTGCTGCTGCGAAAAACACGGTTGCCAGTTCTACCTGACGACAGCATTGTTCAATGCAGGGGATCTGGCTCAGTTCGTCTTTGATCCTCTGCGAAAAAGAAAACGCTGCATGTTTCATGGCTTGTTCCGGCTCACTTCCTGTGATGGCTGTTCACCGAACAGCGGTTGCCTGGAAACATGCTCCAGCAGTAATCTGAGAATAACCCGAGCCAACAGCATATGGTCATGACGGATCACACCATTGTTAATGATAGCCAGAGGCGCATCGACCTGTCGTGCACCCAGCATTTCGATCGAACGGCGCTCTGCCAGCACCGGAGTTGCGCTTTCCAGCTTATAGCGGGCGATCTCGCAGCGGTCAACCCAGGCGTTATTGACAACACAATAGTCAATGAAGCCTTCTGTTGTATCCTGTCCAAAGTGCTTCAGCAGGGCCTGCAGATGCTGAGCGGCTGTATAGCCCAGTGTTTCTGCCGGTTGTGTCATCAGGTTGCAGACATAGACTTTTATCGCCTGGCTTCTTCTGATCGCTTGGCGTATGTCCGCAAACAGCAGGTTGGGAATGATGCTGGTGTAGAGACTGCCCGGGCCAAGCACAATCACATCAGCTGTGGCTAAAGCCTGAATGGCTTCCGGTAAGGCAGCGGCATCTGCCGGCTGCATGGTGATCGCCACAATTTGCTGGTCCGGGTCAACCGGCCGATTACCGATGGCCCATTCCCCGTTAATGATGCCACCATCGCTCAGGAAAGCGCTGATCTGCACATCCTGCAGAGAAACCGGCAAAACACGGCCTTTGACAGCCAGCACCTTGGAGACGTTGCGTACCGCGTCATAGAAATTATCGGAAATGGCATTCATGGCAGCAATAAACAAGTTGCCGAAGCTTTGGCCTTTCAGCCGGCCATCGCTAAAACGGTAGTTCAACAGCTCGTCCATAAGAGGTTCTGTATCGGCAAGGGCGAGGATGCAGTTGCGAATGTCTCCTGGAGGCAAAATGCCCAGGTCCTCACGCAGCATGCCGGACGAACCGCCATTATCCGCTACGGTCACGATCGCGCTGAGATGATTGGAAAAGAGCTTCAGACCACGCAGGACGGTTGACAACCCGGTCCCCCCGCCGATCACAGCGATCTTCGGGCCTTGGGCCGGATTTTTGGCAAAACGGATGATTTTCTCTTCAGTCTCTGTCAGCATATAACTCCTGATCCTGATGTGATTTTCTTGATCTAGCGATGATTGGCCTTGCTGGTTCATCCATGATTGTCACGGCTGGTCACTCTGACCTGGACCGGCCGGAGATCCTTGGATCTTTATCCAGGTCACGATGATCGATAACAACGCGCAGCTTGTTATCGCGCAAGCGGTTGGCCAGGTCTTCAGCCAGCACGACCGAGCGATGGCGGCCTCCGGTGCAGCCGACTCCGATCGTGAACCGAACTTTACCTTCGCGAATGTAGTACGGGATGGTGAACTCCAGCCATTTTTCCTGAAGATCCATGAAAAGGCCGGTTTCTTTAAACGAGAGAACATGGTCGATGACCGGCTGATCCAGACCGGAAAGCGGTTTTAAGGCCGGAACGTAATATGGATTAGGAATAAAGCGCACATCAAGAACGCAGTCACAGTCAACCGGTATGCCATATTTGAAGCCAAAGGACTGGATCAGGATCGTCATGCGTTCATCCCGGCCTTCACTGGACAGCATGGCATATAGGATGTCCCGAAGCTCGTTGGGAGAAAGCGTCGATGTTTCAATCACATCTGAAGCCAGCTCCTTGACCGGTGCCAGCCGCTGCCGCTCCAGTTCGATCGCCTGCACAATCCCGCGCCCTTGCGCCAGGGGATGATTGCGCCGGCTCTGCTTGTAGCGGCTGATCAAAGCCTGGTCTGTCGCGTCGAGAAAAATAATGCGGCCAGAGATGCCCAGGCTGGTCAGACGCTCCAGCGCGGGAAAAATCTCCTCAAAAAGATCTGAACTCCTGACATCAATCACAAAGGCCATTTTACTGGTTTCAGGGTCTTGCGGAGAAAGATTGTCACGTTTTTTCACATAGGACGCCATCAATTCGGGAAGCAGGCTGGGCGGTAGATTATCAATGCAGAAATAGCCCATATCTTCCAGATAATTGGCCGCAAGGCTTTTTCCGGCCCCGGACATGCCGGTCAGGATAATCATATCCATAAGATCCCTCCCTCCAGAAGCATCGGTCAGCTTTGCCAGTCGCCAATAAACTTGATTTCTCTTTCCAGCACGACATCTGTCTGTTCTGCCACGATGATCTGTACCCGGTCGATCAGCTTGCGCACATCGCTGGCTGTTGCCTGTCCCAGATTTACAATGAAACCAGCATGTTTTTCTGAAACCTGGGCTCCTCCGACGGTCAGCCCTTTGAGCTGGCAATCGCTGATCAGCTTGCCGGCATAATGCGCCGTCGGCCGTTTGAAAACACTGCCGGCGCTGGGCAGTTCCAGCGGTTGTGAGCGACGTCTTCGCTCCGCCAGGTCAGCCATGCGTTCGATGATTGTTTCGTGAACGCCTGATTTCAGCTGGATCTTAGCTTTCAGAATCACACATTGCCGGTCAGAAAACACACTGTGACGATAGCCAAACTGGTGCGCCTGGCCGGTGACCTGCTGATAGCGCAGCTGTTCATCCAGATAAACAGTCTCAACAACGACATCCTGCATGCAACCGTCATAAGCGCCGGCATTCATCTGAATCGCACCGCCCAGTGTTCCGGGAATGCCGGAGGCAAATTCCAGCCCTGTTCCGTTCATCTGGGCGGCTGCCGCTGCCAAGGAAGACAAACGGGTGCCCGCTTTCACCTCCAGGTTGTATCCCCGGGATTCCACTCCTGCGTAATGCGAGCCGATCACCATGACCAGGCCGCGGATACCGGCATCAGCCACCAGAATATTGGTACCGTTTCCCAATACGGTGCAGGGTATGTCTTGTGTTTGGCAATACTGCAGGGCTTGCAGGATTTCTGTATCACTGGCCGGTTCAAAATAGGCATCCGCCTGCCCGCCGATGCGAAAAGATGTATGGTCGCTCATCGGCTCATTAAAGCGCAGGCGTAATGGCGGGCAACCCAGTAAGGCGGCTAGTTCTTTTTTTATGTGATCATGTAAAATAGACTGCGGCAAATTGTAGGTCCCTCTCTGTACATCCTCGTCCTGTTCTACAGGTAATCCGGCCCGAACACACGGTCGGTCAAAGCTTTTGCCGCGTTATAACCCATTTTTTTCTGACGGAAATTAATGGCGGCCACCTCAACGATAATCGCAAGGTTACGACCGGGGCGGACGGGGATGGTGATTGACGGCACCTTAATGCCGAGTATGTCTGTTTCTTCTTCTTGTATGCCCAAACGCTCATAATGCTTTTTTTCATCCCATAACTCCAGATTAATGACAAAATCAACGTTTTCCTGCATCTTGACGGATGAAACACCATAGAGCTCTTTAACATCCAGAATGCCAATACCCCGGATCTCAATCAGGTGGCGAATGATCTCCGGCGCCCTGCCCAGCAGCGTTGTATCGGAAACACGACGGATTTCAACCAGGTCATCAGCGATAAGGCGGTGGCCGCGTTTTACAACTTCCAGGGCTGTTTCTGACTTGCCGACCCCGCTTTCGCCCAGGATCAAAATGCCCTCACCGTAAACTTCAATCAGCACACCGTGCAGTGAGGTGCGTGGTGCCAGTTCCACATTGAGGAATTTGACCAGGGAGCTGGTGAAGTTAGCCGTGACTTCCTTTGTACGTAAAACCGGGATGGTGTATTTACGCGCACATTCGATCAGTTCTGGTCTGGCTGCATGGTTTCTCGTCAGAATGAGGCAGGGAATGCCCTTTTCAAAGAGAGCATCCAGCCGTTTAAGCCGGTCTTCAGAGGTCAGCCGATCCAGGAAGGCTGTCTCCATGTTCCCTAATACCTGAATCCTGTCCGGTCCAAACTGGTCAAAATAGCCGGCCAGCTGCAGGCCGGGACGGGTCACATCGGCGACAGAGATCAGGATATCTTCAAATCGGCCGAAATCAGCAATCACTTCCAGGTCAAATTCACGAATGATGGTTTTCAAATTAACTGGCGCCATGTTTCCCTCCATGGATTGAACTGCAGACCTTCCACGCAGGCAGGGTACTGATGTGAGCGGCCAGGCGCCGGCAATGAAGGTTGCTATCCTATTATAAGCCATAGCCGTGAAAAACGAAACGCAACGGAAGTCGGCCTAATCCCATTTGATGAAAAAAAGCCGGACATTCAGCCGGCTTTCTCTCTGGAGCGGGATACGAGATTCGGACTCGCGACTTTCACCTTGGCAAGGTGACACTCTACCACTGAGTTAATCCCGCAAGCGCATGGTTATTATATGAAAACAACACAGCGCTGTCAAGGCTAACCAAATGCTGACAGCGGTGTCGCTTGCATGACTCCTCCTGCTTGTTTACAATAGTTGGATATAATGATAATCATGGCCAGCCAACCGGCTGGATTAGCGTGCTGCCGTTGTGGCAGGCGGAAGGAGCTGAAAGCTTGACCGTTGTTTTACATATTTTGACCCAGAACATTCTGCCTATTTTTCTGCTGATCGGTCTTGGCTTTCTGCTGGACAGAAAATTCCACCTCAATATCATCACATTGACGAAAGTCAATTTTTATATTTTTGTCCCTTCATTCACCTTCGTCAACCTGTACCAGACCGCGATCCGCCTGGATGCTGTGCTGGCCGTCATCATCGGCATACTGATCATCATCACGAATTTCGGGATCAGCATCATCATCGCGAAGCTGCGCAAATATCCGAAGGGCATGAAGTATGCTTTCCAGAACGCCGTGATGTTCTACAACTCCGGAAACATTGGTATCCCCCTGATTACGCTTGTTTTCAGCACCGGTCTTTATGCGGCCGGGGACCAGACACCTTATTTATCCCTGGCTTTGTCCATCCAGGTCATGGTGCTGGTTGTACAGAACATCAGCATAAATACGATTGGATTCTTCAATGCAGGACGGGCCAGCCTAAGTGTTCGTCATGCCGTCCTCCATATATTCAAGATGCCGACTGTCTACATGGTTCCGCTCGCTTTTCTGCTCAAGTTTGTTCCTTATGATATAACCGTTTTACCTTTCTGGCCGGTTTTGAATTACGCCCGCAACGGTCTGGTTCCCATTGCTTTGCTTTCCCTTGGTGTCCAGTTGTCCAAGAGCCAGTTTAGACTGAATAACCGCGATGTTTTCCTGGCCGCCATGATCCGGCTGATGATCGGCCCGGCTCTGGCGCTTGGTTTTATTCTGCTGTTCGGCATGGATGGTATTCCCGCCCAGGTCCTGTTCATCTCAGCGAGTGTCCCAACCGCTGTCAATACGGCACTGATCGCGGTTGAAAGTAAAAATCATCCTGATTTCGCGACACAGGTTGTCATTCTGACAACCATGCTCAGCGCCCTGAGCATGACAGCTGTCATCTTTCTGGCCAACCGTCTCTTTCCTGTCGTTTAACCTGGCTGCCCCTGCACACCAATCTACCGGCCCTCTGCCCGTTAAGCCACCCCTGAAAGAACCCGACCCAGGGGTGCGATCCCCTTGCGGTCGGGTTCCTTATCCTTACAGACTTGACCACTCAGATTCTGTTGCGGCGCGTGTAGGTCGTATGCAGCAGTTCATGCGATACATGCCCGCAAGGACTGCCCAGGAAAACATGGTACAAATGCTGGATATCAGGGTTTTCATGAGACTTGCGCAACGGTTTGCCTTCATCTTCGCGATAAATCGCTTCCAGACGTTTCTTTCTGATCTCGTCATTGGTCGGGCGAGGCTGACCGCCACCGCTGATGCAGCCACCGGGACAGCCCATCACCTCAATGAAATGGTATTCGCTGGTTCCTGCGGCGATTTCTTCCATCAGCGTACCCGCGCCAGCAAGGCCACTGGTTACGGCGATTTTCACGGTAACGCCTTCCAGGAAAAACCATTCAGGCTTGACATCGGAAAACTGGAAGGAAGCGGTCTTGATGCGTTCCAGACCGACAATCGGCTTGACATGCAGATTTTCAAAAGGCAGTTCTCGCCCGGTCACCAGTTCATAGACCGTACGCAAAGCGGCCTCCATGACACCGCCGGTTGTACCAAAGATATCGGCCGCTCCGGTTGACTGCCCCATTGGGCTGTCAAAAGGCTCATCAGGCAGGCTGACAAAATCAATGCCGGCTTCACGGATCATGCGGGCCAGTTCCCGGGTTGTCAGAACCGCATCGACATTCGCCATGCCATCGTTCATCATTTCCGGACGTGTCACCTCATACTTCTTGGCGGTACAGGGCATGATGGAGACAACATACAGTTGACGCGGATCAATGTCCTTGTTCGCGGCAAACCAGGATTTGGCCAGCGCGCCAAGCATCATGTGCGGCGATTTGCAGCTGGAAAGATGGCTCAGATGATCCCCGAAGAAATGCTCGACATACTTGATCCAGCCGGGGCTGCAACTGGTCATCATCGGCAGGACAGGCGCCGGCAGGTGTTCCGGCAGATGCAGTGCCTGCAGCTGCGTCTGGTTGATCACTCCGTCATCCAGAGCCTTCGCGGCCAGGCGGCCAAGAAATTCCGTGCCTTCTTCCAGGATGGTCAGATCAGCTGTAAAATTGGTGTCAAACACTTGAGAAAAGCCCATGCGGCGCAAGGCAGCCGCCATTTTTCCGGTCACCAGAGTACCTGGCGGCAGGCCGAAAGGCTCACCCAAAGCAGCCCGGACAGCTGGAGCGGTCTGAACAACAACAGTCTTTTTCGGATCAGCCAAAGCTTGCCATACAGCAGCGGTAGCGTCTTTTTCTTTCAACGCGTTAACCGGACACACCACGGTGCACTGGCCGCAGCTGGTGCAGACCGCGGTCCCCAGCAGCAGGTTTCCGCCCGGACTGATTTCTGTATGAAAACCCCTGTTCTGGGCGTTCAAGGCTCCCACACCTTGTATCTCATTGCAAACGGCGACACAGCGGCGGCAAAGGATACATTTGTTGTTGTCGCGGACAATCGCAGCGCTGCTGGTGTCAATCATCTCTTTGGAACGTTCACCGCTGAATCGGGACAGGTCAACTTGAAGCACTTCGCCCAGCTGTCGAAATTCACAGTCCCGACTGCGTTCGCAATGCAGGCAATCGGTCGGGTGATCAGAAAGCATCAGTTCGTATAGCACTTTACGCGCCTGACGCACCTGGGGTGTATGGGTTCGGATCACCATGCCCGGATTGACGGGTGTAACACAGGAAGCCATCAGGCTTTTCGCGCCTTCCACTTCAACGACGCAGATGCGGCAGGAACCGATCTGGTTGACATGTTCCAGATGGCACAGCGTGGGAATCTGAATGTGATGCCGCCGTGCGACTTCCAGAATGGTTTCCCCTTCGCGGGCTGTGACCACCTGATCATTCATGGTAATTTCAAGCATAAACAGTCCCTCCTTCAGCGACGGTCGCAGCGCAGGCAGCGCATGGCTTCAGCGATGGCATTCAACTTGTGGAAGCCACGGAAAACCTCGTCGAATGATCTGCAGCGTTCTTCTGGATTCAGGCATTTCATCGCGAAACGTTCGTGCTCGACCAGATCCGGGTCATCAATGGGTGCTGGAATTTCGATTTTCTCCCCTTTATTCAGCACACCATCGCCGCCCAGATAGCGGTCGATGGACTGGGCAGCCTTCTTGCCGTCAGCAATCGCTGTGATGACAACGTCAGCGCCGCGGACAACATCACCACCGGCGAAAACACCTTCCATCGTAGTTTTTTGTGTGTCCGCATCGATGACAAAGGTACCCCAATTAGTCATCTCCACCTCATCCTTGCGTACAAAAGGCAGGTCGGAGTACTGGCTGACAGCCGGTATCACCATATCCACATCGAAGGTGATGAGCGCATCGGGTATCTTGACAGGTCTGCGCCGCCCCTCTTTGTCGAAGCCCTGCAGCTTCATGCGTTGGCAGACCACACGTTCCACATCAGCACGCCCCTCAAAGGCCAGTGGTTCCACCAGCTCATGGATAACGACACCTTCTTCGATCGCTTCATGGATTTCCCTTTTTTCCGCCGGCATGTCGTCGATCCCGCGACGGTAGAGGACATGAACTTCCGACGCGCCCTTGCGCAATGCGACACGCGCCGCATCCATCGCCGTGCTTCCACCGCCGATCACAGCGACGACACCTTGAACCTTGACGTCCTTGCCCAGGTTGATGTCACGCAGAAAATCCAGGCCATGGTAGACACCCGGCAGATTTTCTCCGGGAACGCCTATTTTGCGGGAATGCTGCGTTCCTGTAGAAATGTAGATGGCATCATGCTTATCCCTGAGATCAGCGAAATTCAGGTCTTTACCGATCTCTGTACCAGTATGCACCGTAATACCTACCTGGCAGATCGTGCGGATTTCATGAGCCAGAACCTCCTTGGGCAGCCGGTACTCCGGAATGCCGATCGCCAGCATACCGCCGGCTACCGGCTGCGCTTCGTAAACATCCACATCATAACCCAGACGGCCGAGGTAATAGGCACAGGTTAATCCGGACGGCCCGGCACCAATGACGCCAACTGACTTGTTTTTCTTGGGGAAAACGATATCAAAGACAGGTTTGTCGGCTTTCATGGCTTCATCAGCCGCGTAGCGCTTCAGATCGGAGATGGCCAGTGGCTCATCAAGCTGGGCACGACGGCAGCTGCTTTCACAAGGATGGGTACAGACACGGCCGCAGATAGCCGGAAAAGGATTCTCCTGCCGGATCAGGTTATAGGCATCAATGGGGCGGTTGGCAGCAATCAATGCGACATAACCCGGAACATTGACTCCGGCTGGACAGGCGTTTTCGCACGGTGAGAGAAAAAGCTCGGAACAGACGCCCGCGCGGCAGTATTTATGGCGGATATGCTCGTCGTACTCTTCCCTGAAATACTTGATGGTGCTCAGCACCGGGTTGGGTGCGGTCTGGCCCAGACCGCAGAGCGCTGTGGCCTTAATGGTCTGCCCCAGTTCAATCAGCCGCTCCACATCACCTTCAACCCCTTCTCCCCGGGTGATTCGCTCGAGGATTTCCAGCATCCGTTTGGTGCCCAACCGGCAGGCGACACATTTGCCGCATGATTCATCCTGGACAAATTCCATAAAGAAACGTGCCACATCGACCATGCAGGTGTCTTCGTCCATGCAGATCAGTCCACCTGAACCCATGATGGCACCCAGTTCAACCAGGGACTGGTAGTCAATCGGTGTGTTGAGATGTGCCTGTGTCAGGCAGCCGCCCGAGGGACCACCTGTCTGGGCCACTTTGAATTTTTTCCCCCTGGAAATACCGCCGCCGATATCATAGATGACTTCTCCCAAAGTGATCCCCATAGGCACTTCCACGATACCCGTGTTTCTAATGTCACCTGCCAGGGCAAACACCTTGGTTCCACTGCTTTTTTCGGTACCAATCTCTTTGAACCAGGCAGCCCCGTGGCGGATGATGGCGGGAATATTGCCGAAGGTCTCAACATTATTGATTACAGTGGGCTTGCCGAACAAACCTATTTCCGAAGGGAACGGCGGTTTCTGGCGTGGTTCGCCACGTTTTCCCTCCACAGAATTCATCAGGGCGGTTTCCTCGCCGCAGACAAAGGCACCAGCCCCGATCCTAACCTGGAGACTGAAAGAAAAACCGCTGGAAAAAATATCCTCGCCCAGCAACCCTCTTGTTTCAGCCTGGGTGATCGCCTCGCTAAGCCGTTCGATGGCCAGCGGATATTCAGCTCTGACATAGACATAGCCCTGGCTGGCGCCGATGGCATAGCCGCCCAGCGTCATGCCTTCGATCAGGGCAAAAGGATCACCCTCCAGCAGACTGCGGTCCATAAAGGCACCCGGATCTCCTTCGTCAGCGTAGCAGATGATGTATTTGCGGTCAGCTTGCGATTTACGGGCCAAAGCCCATTTCAGACCGGTCGGGAAACCGCCGCCGCCCCGGCCGCGCAAGCCGGATTGTTTGACTTCCTCGACCACCTGCTCAGGCGTTCTGTGCTTGAGTGCCTGTTCCAGGGCACGGAAGCCGTCCTGGGCAATGTATTCCTCCAGACTGCCATAATCGATTTTACCGCAGTTTTTCAACACAATTTTTTTCTGCCGGTTAAAGAAATCGAGTTCATTCAGATGGGTCACATAACGACCGGTTTTCGGATCCTGCGGACAGAGGGTTTCGACAACCTTTTCGTTGATCAGGTGGCTTTGCACAATGGTCTTCATGTCTTCAGGACGCAGCTTGCAGTAAAAAACACCGCCAGGCTGCACCAGCATCACCGGTCCAATATCGCAGATGCCCATGCAGCCGGTCATTTTCACCTGCACCACATCCTGCAGTCCGGCTTCCTGCAGGGCAGCAATTAATGCGCTCTGCACGCGGACACAGTCACAGGATATGCATCCTGCACCGGCACAGATGAGAACACTGTATTTAGAGCGGCTCTGGCTTTCCAGAAAATTGTCGCGAATTCGATTCAGCATCTCAAGGTCGATAATTTTATCTGTTTGCCCTTTCATCCTGACGTCCTCCTACTTATACTGGTTGAGCATGTCCTGCAGCTTGTTTGGATTAACCCGCTTATGCACCGTCCCGTCGATCATCACTGCCGGGGCAAGCCCGCAGGCACCGATGCACCGCTTGACCTCCAGGGAGAAGCGACGGTCTTCTGTGGTTTCCCCAACATCGATTTTGAGCGCTTCCTTGATCCCTTCCAGCACCTTTTTGCCGCCTCGCACATAGCAGGCTGTACCCAGGCATACCTGAATGGTGTGGCGGCCTCTCGGCTGTGTCGTGAAATAGGAATAAAATGAAACAACGCCGCTTACTTCAGATACGGACAGGTTCATTTCCGTACAGATAAAGCGCTGGACGGGTTCAGGAAGGTAGCCAAAAATCGCCTGGGCCATATGCAGGATCTGGATCAGGTTGCCCGGCTGGCGATCATAGTCGACGATCACCTTATGAAGGGTGTTGTAGGCGTCCTGTTCTGTCAGGTTTTCTGTCAGACAATCACACTGCTGTTCCATGCTTATAACCTCCTCAGTACAAGTAAAGAGACTGGCACGGCCACACGCATCGTTCTCCGCCGATGCTTAGCAGACCCGTCGCAGCCCCCGTTCTGTCTGTCTTGATGACAGCGCTTCTCCTAATTTACCGTGATACACGATCTGTACAGGACTTGTGATGCCGCAAACGTTTTAGATCTGGTTGTTCGGGTTATTTTTTGATTCAAAGTTCTGTGCTTCTGTTGTCGGCGTGTGAGACAAGCGCAGGGAAATGCTATGCGAAACGCCTGAGAAAACTTCACTGCGCTTATTGTATCACAGGTTCTTTTCTTGCGGCAGTCATTTTTTGCGCGTCTTTTTTCATGTTTTCCACGGTAAATGTCAGCGAAGCAAGATAAAGTGACGGAATGACCGCGGATAAATTGTGTAATTTCATGAATTTACGAAATCAAGCAGGTATTTTTTCAATTTGTTCACAATGCAGCAGTAAAATATTCATCAGCTTAGCAAATCGGGAGGTACCCCTATGGGCAAACTTGAAAAAATCGAGAAACTGATCACCAAAGGTAAAAGTGACAAAATCATCGCTCTTACCAATGACAAAAAACCAGAAGTACATCTGGCAGCCATTGCTGCTTTGGGCAAAATCGGTGATGACAACGCTTTAAATACACTGGTTGTCCTGTTGCGAGACACCGCGGCAGACAAACGTGTTGCCGCTGTTAAGGCACTGGGAAAAATCGCGTCCAGCGATACCCGCAACTCCGCTGCCAAGACTCATCTGCAGTATTTGAAGAACAGTGAAAAGGATGCCCAGGTCATACAGGCTCTGGAAGAAACCTTAACCCTGATCAGCCAGGCCGGCTGAACCTGCTGATAACATCATACAGGCATTGAGAGGCCGGTGCTTCTTGTAGAAGAACCGGCCTTTTTGTTATACCTGTAGTTTTTGTTTTCGGGCAGTTTGTCCACTCAGCGGAAAGCATGGCATCAGGATATGCCAGAGCCTGGCCGTGTGGCTTGTATTGTGCCGGTCAGAGCACACCCTCTTTTTTAAGCCGGGCGGCAATAGCCCTGCCAGTAGCGGTCACTGCCAGGCCACCTTCCGCTGTTTCTTTATGCGCGGCAGGCATTTGCTCACCAACCTGTTTCATGGCAGCAATCACTTCATCCACAGGTATGGCGCTGCCAATCCCTGCCAGGGCCATTTCTGCTGCGGCAAGGGCATTGGCCGCGCCGGCTGCGTTGCGCTTGACACACGGGACTTCAACGAGGCCAGCCACCGGGTCACAGACAAGACCCATGCTGTTTTTCAGAGCGATCGCACAAGCGTGAGCCGCCTGTGCGGGGCTACCGCCCAGGAGTTCCACTGCGGCAGCGGCAGCCATCGCAGACGCGCTGCCACACTCAGCCTGACAACCACCTTCAGCTCCGGACAGGCTGGCTTGCTCTGCCAGCACGAGGCCGATTCCTGAAGCGGTGAACAACACCAGC
>JAAYLM010000343.1 GCA_012521915.1 Oscillospiraceae bacterium
GCCTGACCAGCGGGCTTGAAAAAGTCTGCGATGCCGATCTGGCTGAAATCGATTTTGCCGTATCGACGCGACCCGCCGCCGTTTCAGCCTGATCGTCAATGATGTGCCGGTTTTCTGCAAAGGGGCGTACTCAGCAGGGACAGGCAGTATGGCTTGTACACGGCCAACGCGATGATGCCGGAGATCATGCGCCAGAACTGTCCGGGTATGCCGTACTGGAACAGCTCTCCGTACTGCGGATCATAACCGAACGATCCTGCGGTCGGCGATGTTCACCACTGGCATGCCGGCATGATGAATCCGGAAATGAAAAACCGCATCGATCCGCACATTTATGACCAGGTCACAGCTGCTTTTGTTTCGGAATACGGCTACCCCGGACCGCCGCCGCGTCAGAGCATCGAGCGGTATTTTGCTGGAGAACCGATCGACCGTCAGGGCAAAATCTGGAAGCTGCATACGAATACGTTCGAAAAGCAGACCGTGGCGGCCGGCGTCCGCAGGCATTACACCGACAGGGATCTGGATCTGGACCAGTACATCCTGTATTCCGGTCTGGTCCAGGGCTTGATGCTGGGTTATTCGCTGGAAGCGCTGCGCTTCAAGACTTATTGCAGCGGAGCCCTGTTCTGGATGTATAACGACTGCTGGGGCGAAGTCGGCTGGACCATTGTGGACGACTACTTGCGTCGCAAAATCGCTTTCTATGCCGTGCGCCGGGCCCTGATGCCCAGAAAACTGATCCTGCGGCCCGATGCAGGCGACGGCCTGATCGCCGTCCTGGGCTGCAATGACACCTCGCAGCCGATCACGGTTGAGCTGGAGACTGGCTGGGTAAGCCTGGATGGCCGGGAGCGGCAGGCGGTAGCTTTGAATGTCACCCTGCCGCCGCAGGCGCGGACTGTCCTGACCAGGATCACAGCCGATCGGTCAGCAACCAACGGCCTGTATTACGCCCAGCCCAAGCCGACATATCATGGGCATGATCTGCTGCCAGCTTTCTTTTATGCAAAACCTTACCGTGAACTGGCACTGGCCAAGTCACCGGCAGCGGTTGTCGCGGAGCAGGATGACGGCCCGGATCGTCTGGTGACAGTCAGAGCGGAAACTTTTACACCGGGCGTCTGGCTCGAAGCGGACGCAGATCAGGATCTGAGCGACAACTACTTTGACCTGCTGCCGGGCGAGATGCGAACCGTGCGGATCAGCGGCGGCGCCGGCGGGTGTTTCCCGGTCAGGACTACTGAGGTGGATCCGGCGAATGGGTGAATGCTGCCGTATCTTTATGCTCCATCGATTGACTGCGCTCCAGTAGAAGATCTGGACTTTTTCGCCATAGCAAGCCGCGGCTGATCAAAAAAACCAGGCTTTGAAACAGAAACAGAATCCAGACGGCTGCCCAGCCCCAGTCGGCGCTGATCAGAAGCGGCAGTCCCGGCAAGATCAGAATTACCAGAACCAATTGCAGAAAGAATCTGATCCTTCGTTGAACCGGAGTTGTAGCCATTTTTCTTCCGCCTTTTCTGCACTTGCGCAGGACGGGTCACCGAAGCCGGTGTTATTTAGGTTTTCCTCACGGCACGAGCATTTGATAGACATCAGAGACAGGAACGACTTCGGCCCGGCCAAATTGTAGCATCTCCAGCCCCATGCTCTTTCTCTTTGCGTTGAAAGACGATAAGGGGGGCAGTATAAATGTGATTTATCGGTATCGTATAATATTGGTGCAGGTTATTCTA
>JAAYLM010000344.1 GCA_012521915.1 Oscillospiraceae bacterium
TACCTTCTGAGTAATACCTGATAATGTCATCGTGGTCGATAAAGGTCAAATCTGTTGGCAATGTGTTCAGCATCGCTGTCAGTTGTGCCAAACTCAGCTGTCCGCTGGGCAGCTCAATGGTTCCCGCTGAGGAAGTCTGCCGTTTACCTTCATGCGTTGCGTTCTGCAGCCAGGTCATCGCGTCTGAGTTGGACGCACCTTCTACACCCTTGTTCAGGGCATAGCCGATGATACTGCTTTCTCTGGCCACAAGCAGCCAGTCTTCTTCGCTCATATGGGGTTTGAGCATAGGCAATAGGATATGGTTTTCCTTGACGATCATCTGCTCCACCTGCACGGTAAAGCGCTCAAAAATCATGGTCAGGCGCTTGCTATTTACCGGCGTCTGGCTGATGGTCTCGACAAACAGGTTCAATAGATTTCTGATCACATCATCAACCCCCCACATAACCTGGGGCGGCACGGTGATGCCTGCTTTTTCCAGATACGGAAAAAGCAGATTCTCCTTACGCTCATAATGCTTGTTGAGGGCTATCTGCAGCTCCTGCCCCGCGCTCAACAGGTTCTGCCGGTCTTTTTCGGCAGAAGATGCCAGGAACGCATCAAGGTCTGGCTGCAGCCTGCCGGACAGAAAGCCACGGATGCCTTCATTCTCACCCATGAATACATAAGCCGGATGCCCTGGCGACCAGTCGGCCATGTCCGCGCCGCTTTGCGTGTTCAGGTCATCCAGTACTAACGCCGCATGTAATTGATTGGCTCTTTGAATCTCATCGACCGCTGTGCCGGATGCGATCAGCTGCTCTTCCGCCAGAGCCAGCTCCTGTGCGGTGATGACACCCTTGAATCCGGCCAGATCCCGGGCTATGGTCAGAGGCGGGTCTCCGTCAATCAACCTGCGTAACAGGCCTGCCAGTTTATTTACACGATCGTCCATATTTTTCTCCATTCCATGTTCCGTAGCTGACTTGCCGGATTGCGCCTGTCCCGTGTGATTACACAGCATCGTCAGGCGATCTCTTTGTTTTGCCTCAACAGATTAATCATGCAGCATGGTTTGTCTGCCGTCAATCCTGCCATCCGGCCCGATTTACAGAGTTTTGGGCCGTTTATCCAGTCCGCTGAGCTAAGATCCGGAAGACTGATGTCCTTTTTATGCATAGGCAGATCGTTCGATATAACGTTCGACAGACTGGGCGCACTGTTCAAGAAACGCTGATTCGCCCAGGGTGTTGATCTTGAAAAACAAAGCCTGGCTGCCTCCGGATGTAATCGCCGAAACAAAAAGCTGATCCTGATTGCCCAGGACGGTGATGTTGAGGCTGACTCTGTTTCCTCCAGCCATACTGTAACGTTCATAGACGCGAACCGCCATTCTGATCTGGTCAATCCTGATGTCGCTTCCGTCTTCATATGTGGCGGAGGCGCTACCCCTTGTGATGTCCTGATGCAGCTGATTGACCAGATCATCAAATTGGCCTCTGAATGATCTTTCGTATTTTGCCATGCTTATTCCTTCTTTCCTGTACTGATGTCGTTGTAACAGCTGCGTGCTGCCTTCCAGGCCGGATTTGCCACCGCAATGAGGTTACATCAATGCATCTTATGTTTGTGATCCTATTTTATCATATACGGCTTAAAGACCGTGTTTCTGGTAACAGTCAAAGTAGAGGGATCATCCTATCATGGGCTTACCTTGTTATATCCGGCCGTTTCGCAGTACAATAACCTTGTATGGGATCATGACAGGTTGGGAGGCACACAATGACACGCGTAACCGTAACCCCCGGTATCTGTGGTTTGCAGACAAAGCTTCTCTTGACGGCAGGAGAAGATCAGATGATCTCGATTCTGATCGAATCGGCCTGCCCCCATATCCAGGCCATGCAGGAGGATCTGCGTGAACTGGACGCATATACAGCATGCTTTGCCCGCTTCTCTGACTCCGTGGTTTTTGCTTCTGCCGATAAGCACTGCCGCCATCTGGCTTGTCCAGTGCCTACAGCCATCATAAAAGGATTGGAAGTTGCTGCCGGATTGGCTCTGCCTCGTTCTGTCCATATTGAGATGGAAAAATAAACGCAACCAGAAAGGAGATGTTCAGATGACTGGTCAAACAACGCGCCTGACTTATTATGGTCATGCCTGCTTTAAAATTGATAATGGACACTGGTCGCTTGTTCTTGACCCCTATAAGCCGGAGATGATCGGTTATCCCCCGTTACAGGTTGAAGCTCATGTCATGCTGGCTTCTCATGAACATGAAGACCATAATTACATGCCCGCCGTCAAGCTTCTCTCTGCACATAAAAATCCGTTAAAAAAGGTTCCGGCCGCCTTAGCCTGGCCGGCCGCTGACCCTGAATTTTTTCTGGTGAAAGCCCTGGAGACATATCACGACGACAGCAAAGGGAAAAAACGCGGTAACAATAAAATACACATCATACGCACGAACGGTCTGACCATCGCCCATCTGGGCGATCTGGGCCACCCGCTCAGCCAGGAGCAGGCCGAGCGCATCGGTCAACTGGATCTTCTGTTGCTGCCTGTAGGCGGCTACTATACGATAGACGCGCAACAGGCTGTCGCGACCATCCGTCAGCTTGCGCCGCGCAATGTTGTACCCATGCATTACCAGATTGGCTACGGAAAACTACCTATTGCGACTGTTAACCCATTTCTGGAGCTGATCGCCGCGGATTACCCGATCCGCATGCTAGAAGGTCCCGAGTTGCTGCTGACCCGACAGGACCAGCAAAACTGCTTTGTACCGACATACCAAAAGCCAGGCTGATACGCCGTTGCCATCCGTGTGGCCGGACAAACACCTGAACGAAGGATTACGCCAGAGACTTGATCGATCAGCCAAGTGTTGCCCAGCGATCCAGAATCGTGCGCAGCTGAGCGGCAAAGCTCTTGTCATCAGTGCTTTTTCTTCGGCGTGGATTTGAAGTCCGGTGACCGGCCCGCCGTGCTTTAGCAGAGAGGTGACGCTCAAAGAGAAGCTGATCAATATTCTGATCGTTGAAAACACGCCCGCCGGGATGAATGGCTTCCCCACGCCGGGCCAGGACAAGAGCAGCCAGCCCATAATCCTGCGTCACAACAAGGTCGCCGCTTTCCACATGATTGATCAGGGCCATGTCAACCGCGTCATGCCCTTGTCCAACTTGTTGCACCTGGCCGTAATCCGGGGTCAGTTCATGATTTTCATCCAGATAATATACAAGGGCAAGCTGCCGGCTCCGGGCCATGCGGTCAAGTGTATGGCGGACGGAAACCGGACAGGCAGCGGCATCAACCCGGATCGTCGGCCTGCGCCGAACAGGCTCTGGCTGATCTGATGAGTGCTCAAGCTGTGGGGCTATGCTGATCACGCCTTTCTAGCACCATAGGCCGGTTGGCTTCATGCTATAATCATATCGAATGCATTCATGAAATGCCAGTCATAAGCTTGCTTAGGCTGACAGGCTCGTATGACCTCAGATAAAAGGAGAAAAGCCATCATGGGAGAGTCCGGATCACATTGCTGTCCGCCGCTCAATCTGCAAACGCTCTATAATGTGCGTGATCTGGGCGGTCACAATACATTAGACGCCAAAACCACACGCTGCGGCCGCTTTTTGCGCGCTGACGCGCCTGTAAGCCTCAGCAGAGCCGATCAAGCACTTTTGCTGTCTTATCCAATCCGTCATATCATTGATTTGCGTAGTCAGAGCGAAGTTGACAAGCAACCCAATATGCTGCGCAACCATCCCGACGTCAAATATGAAAACATACCGCTTCTGGGAAAGGACCTGGAACAGGACCTGATCAGACTGCAGAAGAAAAACAGCCACAGGGGTTTTGAACTGGTCGATTTGTATGTGCACATTCTGGACCAGTCGCAAAGCGCGATCGGTAAAGTCCTCTTAAGCATGGCCTGGACATCTTCGGTGGCCGTGCTTTTCCACTGTACACATGGCAAGGACCGAACAGGCATCATAACCGCTTTGCTGCTTCGGCTGGCCGGTGTCGATGAAGAACAGGTCATCGAGGATTACCGGATCAGTGAAACCAGGCTTGACCCGTGGTTCAGCACCTTTATCGCTGACATACCTGAAGCTGACCGCCGTTTTTTTATTACGCCGCCCCGCTATATGCGCCAAACACTTCAGCATCTGGCCGGGCAGTACGGCACTGTGCAAGATTACCTGCTGCGCTGCGGATTAACCTGCCCGGATCAGGAACTGCTGAGAAAAAAACTGCTTGATCCGTAGCACCGGCTAAAAAACCGGCTGCTTACAACAAAAAGAGGTCGATGGATGTGATGATACCCTCATTCAGATTAAACTTGACCATAACATTGCCCAACGCTGTTTTCCCCCGGATGATATAGCCGGATTCGCGAGCAAACGGATA
>JAAYLM010000345.1 GCA_012521915.1 Oscillospiraceae bacterium
CGTTTGACAGATGTTTTACCTGACATTGTCCATGATCCGTTTGATTGGATCGGCACCTACGCGAAAACGGCCTATCAAGGGGAAAAACAGCAGCTGGAACAGTATTCCGTCCCACTGAAAAGGTGGTACCGGATAGATGCCTACGCACCCCGTGAAGGATACTTTGTCACGCTGATCAAGGATATCACGGCAGAGAAGCAGCAGGAAAAAAGATTGCTGGAAATGCAGCAGATCCTGCAAAGACAGGAAATCATCATCAATATTTATAAAAAAGATGATCCTGACCTGCGCTCGTTTCTCGCGTTTGTTCTGAGCAGCGCTTTGAAAATGGTTGAAAGCCAGTATGGTTATATATTTCTCTATGATGATGAAAAACGTAAGTTTACCATCAACACATGGTCTTTTGATGTGATGCCGGATTGCCGCGTTCAGGATCCGGACGCGGTTTACTGTTTGGAGGATACAGGTATCTGGGGCGAGGTTGTCCGGCAGGGCAAGCCTATCGTCATCAATGATTTTCAGGCTGACCACCCTTTAAAAAAAGGCTATCCGGAGGGACTTGTCCCGATCCGGTCTTTTGCGTCGATCCCTGTATGCCACAACGGTAGAATAGTCGCTGCAGTCGGCGTGGCCAACAAGGCCACCGATTATACTGAGTTCGACATCAATCAGCTGACCATGCTGATGCAAAGTGCCTGGCTGATTCAGGAAACCAGGCTGCACCGTGAGCATCTCCATGCGGCGATTGAAAACCATAGTGCCGCCATGCTCTTCATTGAGCCGGACAGCGGCCGGATTGTCTTTGCCAATCCGGCTGCGACCAGGTTTTATGGCTATACGCAGGCAGAGCTGCTTGACATGTCCATCCAGGACATCAACATGATCGATCAGCCGGCGATGAAGATTCCTTCCGGTCAATCATCAGAAGACGGCCAACCTTTTATCACGCTGCCCCACCGCCTGAAATCGGGTGAAATAAAGATGGTCGATGTTTTCAGCAGCTTTATTGAATATGAGTCGCGCAGTGTCTTGTTTTCCATCATCTTTGATGTGACCGATAAAGAAGAAGCCATGAAGGAGATCAGGCATCTGGCTTTTCATGACTATTTGACCGGCGTCTATAACCGACGCTATTTCGATGAGTCTTTCACCCGGCTTAACACCCCCCAGAACCAGCCTTTGGCTGTTATTGTCGGTGATATCAACGGATTGAAGCTGATCAATGACAACTATGGCCATGCAACCGGGGATGAATTGATCCGGGCAGCTGTCCTGCACATGCGGCTGGCGCTTGGCAAAGAGCATATTCTGGCCAGGACCGGCGGTGATGAATTCGCCATACTGCTCCCCCAAACAACAGAATCCGAGGTTGTCTGGCTGACCAATCATCTGGAAGAAGAGCTGGAGCGCTTTATTGATGTCGAAATGAATGTCGAAGCGGATGGTAAAGCGCGTATATACTTGTCGGTATCATTCGGGTATGGCCTGCAAAACGGGCATATCACCAGCCTCGACGAGCTTGTTAAGCAGGCTGAGGACCACATATACAGAAGTAAAGCTTATCATGACCGCAGCATGCGCAGCCACATGGTCGGCGCGATGATGAACACGCTGTTTCAGAAAAGTGAGCGGGAAGAACGCCATTCCCATCGCGTCAGCAGCTACTGCGAGCTGATGGCCAAAGCGTTGTCCTGGAATATGGAACGTGTGAACAAAACAAAAGTGGCTGGCCGCCTGCATGATATCGGAAAAATCGGTATCAGTGAGGTTGTATTGAATAAACCAGGCCGTTTGAATGACGCAGAATGGGCGATCATGAAGCAGCATCCCGGCAAGAGTGCCAGAATACTGGAAAGCACTGAGGAGTTTAAAGAAATCGCTGCCATTGTTGCTGCCCATCATGAAAGATTTGATGGCTCGGGTTATCCCAGGGGCCTGACAGGCCAACAGATTCCGCGCGAAGCCCTGGTCATTGCTGTGGCAGATGCCTATGATGCCATGACACAGACCAGAACCTATCGCCAGCCTATGAGCCGCGCCGAAGCCATCCAGGAATTGCAACGCTGTTCCGGGACACAGTTTGATCCTCAGCTGGTCGATGTTTTTGTGCGCCGGGTGCTTCTGGTGGAAGAAGAAACTAAATAAGCGCTCTTCATTTTACTTGGACTGCCTGCACGAC
>JAAYLM010000346.1 GCA_012521915.1 Oscillospiraceae bacterium
CAGCTTAATTGTGGCCGGTGGCGGCGTCCTGCCCCTGCCGACGCGTATACTGATCTCTCTGAGTGATTGTCTCAAGAGCTACTGGTATCTGGTTGCTGGTGTCATCACGCTGCTGTCCATCGCCTGGCGTGCCTACAAGCGCAGCGATCAAGGCCATCTCTGGTGGGACCGGCAAAAGCTTAAGATGCCCATTGTCAAGAAATCACTGCGCATGATCTACTCCTCGCGCTTTGCCCGCACACTGTCAACCTTGCTGTCCAGCGGCATCCAGATGCTGCAGAGCCTGGAGATCACGGCGCGTGTTATCAACAACCGCCAGATTCATGACAGGCTCAAGATGGTCATCGAAGACATCCGCAAGGGTACGCCCCTGTCTGTGGCCCTGAAAAAGACCGATGAATTCCCCCCCATGATCTACAACATGATCAACGTCGGTGAAGAGTCTGGCCTGCTGGACGATATCCTGACCAAGACAGCGGCTTTCTTTGACGAAGAAAGTGACGCGGCCATCCAGCGGCTGGTTGGCCTGCTGGAACCACTCATGATCATCTTCATGGCGGTTGTTATCGGCTTTATCGTCATCGCCATTGCCCTACCCATGTTTTCCATGTTTGGCGCCGTCGGCGGAATGTAGGAGGAAAAAACATGTCTATAGCGATTGATATCGGAACAAAAGCCATGCATCTGGTGCAGGGCGCTGTACACAAGAAAAACCAGGTGACCATTAAGCGGGCTGTGATCGAACCGCTGCCATCCGGCATGGTGCAGGACGGCATCATCCGTGAGTTCGGCGGTTTGGAGATGACGGTGAAAAACATGCTGCAGAAGTACAGCATCAAGGATAAAAACTGCAGCCTGACCATCAACGGCAACCACATCTACAGCCGTGATGTGGTGATCCCGCGCGGCAAGCCGGCTGTCATGAAAGACGTGGCAACCTTTGAAGTGATGTCTTCGATGAACACGACCAAGGATATGTCCGTCGAATATGTTGTTTCCAAACAGCCGGTACCCGACCGGCCGGAGATGGTCAATGTACGCGCTTCAGCCATGCAGTTGGATTATGTCAATGACTACCATAAGCTTTTGAAAAACTGCAAGCTGCGAGCAGAAGCGCTGGACATCCACGCCAATGCCATTACCAAGAGCATTGCGGGGCGCGAGATCAATGGCCGGCCGATCCGTGATAATGAGAGTGTCCTGGTCCTGGATCTGGGCGCGGTGACCAGCTCGGCGTATATCTTCAATAAAGGCGAGATCATCTACAGCCGCATCATCCCCGTCGGGGGCCTTGATATTGAGCGTTTCATTGCCCAGCGCAATGAGAAGGAGAGCGGGGAGCGTCAGCTGCTGCTGGATCAGCTGGATCTTAGCCTGAACACGCTTCGTCAGGACCCTGGACTGGCTGATGTGGTGCGACTGCTGGTTTCCACAGTCAACGAAGGGGTGCAGCGTATTCTGCAGTATTTGGCCAGTCGTTTGCAAGATGCCCGTGTCAGCACCGTGTACCTGTGCGGCCGTACCGCGACGTATAAGGGTATCGACCGTACACTGGCGGAAACCTTTAACCTGCAGACGGAAACCATCCAACAGCTCAGTCAGGTCATCCTGCCGGAGGGCGTACCGGTTGCGCCCTACATCAACGCCATCGGCGCCCTGATTCGCCAGGATTGAAGGAGGGGGAACTTTTATGCATGACATGAACTTTTTCGCGATTTACAAAAAGCAGCGGGCCAAGAACAAAAACCTCCGCATCTTTATTGTCGCGCTGCTGGTTTTCCTGCTCCTCCTCAATGGTGCCCTGGTCGCAGGCGGCCTCTATCTCTTTGACCGCATGGAAGCCGAAAACCAAAGCAAACGCGATTGGATCAATAATCCACAGTTGGCTGACTCAATAGCTGAGGCAGAACAACTGTCAAGAGAAATAAAGATTGTTGATGAATATGCTGGACTTCTGGTTACTCTCGACGCTAATCTGAACAATATGAAACAGATCAATAATGAACTGCTGGAACAGATTCGCGCAGTGACGCCGGCAACGGTTTTCTTCAGCGATCTATCC
>JAAYLM010000347.1 GCA_012521915.1 Oscillospiraceae bacterium
AGTTGCCGTACAAAGATACCGGGAGCAGTCAAAACACCTTTCAGGTCGGTCGGGGCACGTAGGTCGGTGACTCCGTTGGTGGCCAGCAGAAACCGGTCGCCTGCCTGCAGAGCAATCCGCTCGATTCTGATCGCCCTGGCCAGCTGCTGCCGGTCATGCAAGCCCAGGAAAGCGGGGCTGGGCCCGGGACCGTTAGAAGCACCTTCTTCACGAGAAAGGTCTTGGAGGCGGCCGGCCCGCAGCAGGAAAACCGTACTGTTGCCGATGCCGATCGTACAGGCCTGGCCGCCGATCAGCAGCAAGACAGCCAGGGTTGTGCCTGCTTGCAGGCCTAGATTCGGTTCCAGCAGGCGGTAGATGAGCGCATTGGCTTCTTCGGCAAAAGCCCAGGCAAATGCAGCAAGATCGAAGCCGCCTCTGCCCGCCTTAAGTTGCTGGCCGTGTCTGGCCAGAACCGCCAGGGCCGTTTCTGCGGCCAGGTCGTCGCAGCCGGATCCGCCAATACCGCCGGCTACAGCATAAAGCTGGACGGCTTCTTCGGTGGCCAAAGCACGTGAAAAAGACGCCCTTTGGCCAAACGGCACCCAGGCGTCGCCAAGATACAAATTATCGCTGTTGTGTTCTCTGGCCGGACCGCGCCGCAGCAAGGCCTGAACGATGCAGCGGGCCATGGTCAAAGCTCCGCCGCTTGAACAACACGTGCTAAAAAGTGCAGGGTCTGTCGGGTCAGGGGTGCGAGCAGTACCTGTTGATGTCGTTGCATACAGGATCCTTTCTGACTAGCGGTCTTCCCGGAACAGCTTGACCAGCAACATATGCAGTACGGATACCAGCAGCGCCAGAAGCAGGGCTGCCCAGAAGCCGTTTACGGAAATCGACGGAACCAGAAGGTCCACCAGCAGCACCATCAGGGTGTTGACCACCAGGCTGAACAAGCCCAGTGTAACCATGGTCAGTGGCAGCGTGAGCAGTTTAACCACCGGACGGACCAGGCTGTTGACCAGCCAGAGCAAAACACCGGCAGCCACCACCGCCAGATAAGATTGATATTGGACAAAATCCGGCAGCAGAACCTCCATGAGAAAAATAGCGGCAATGCAAGCCAGCAGATGAGCCAGTATTTTCATAAGCATGTCCTCCGCTTCTCTGCCGGTCCGGCAGCGCTGCGATACAGCAAACCCGACCCGGCATCAAGCTGATATGCCTGTATTGTAGCACAGTGCAGGCCTGGCCGCCCAGTTTTGCTGTTACGGTTCCAGGTTGCGTTTCATTCTACATGTCCTGGACTTTGCGTTTCAGGGTGTTCAGGAGCTGCGGGTACAACTGGCAGCTCATGCCGCCGTCAATGGTGATCTCCGCACCCGTGACATTTTTTGATTCATCGCTTCCCAAATACCAGGCAGCATTGGCAATGTCCTCAAAATCAGATATGTCTCCGATTGGCGTAAGACTGCCGTTGACAATCTGGCGGGTTCCCATTTCCTCCCAGCGTGCTGTTTTTATCGTACCCGGCAAAACAACATTGGAGCGGATGCCATAGGGCCCCAAATCAACAGCAAGCGCCCGCGACAAGGCATTGATGCCGCCTTTGGAGGCGCAGTAGGCCGTTCGGTTGGGAATGGCCCGATAAGCAGTGTTGGAGCTGATGAAAACAAGCGCGCCTTTATGCTGATCCTTCATGCGCAGGGCGGCCTGCCGGACAATGGTGAAGTTCCAGACCAGATTGGTTTCGAACACCCGCTGGAACGCATCCACAGAGACGGTAAACAAATCCATTCCTTTGGCCGGGTCGCTGCCGAAACCCATGTCCGCCGAATTGAGCACAACCGTCTCAACCATGCGCCCCAGCCCGTCGATCTCATTGAAGAGATCAATCACGCGCTGCTCGTTACGGATATCCAGCTCGAATCCCCTGGCCAATACTCCGAATTGTTCCGAGAGGCCGGCAGCCGCTTTTTCCGCGCGTTCCCTGCTGCGGCTGGTGATGAAAACATCATAACCTTCTCTGGCGAATCTTTCTGCAATCGCCAAGCCTGTTCCCGACGTTCCTCCCGTGACAAGCATCGCTCTTTTCATATCGATCGTCTCATTTCTTTCCATCAGCGTGTTGACGCAGGCTGTTTAAAAATAAAAGATGGTCTTTGCC
Source organism: Oscillospiraceae bacterium (assembly GCA_012521915.1). Taxonomy (GTDB): domain Bacteria; phylum Bacillota; class Clostridia; order Saccharofermentanales; family UBA5734; genus JAAYBY01. The sequence goes on from JAAYLM010000347.1 coordinate 2,147, forward strand.
GGGCGAATATCCGTCAGTGCCCCGGAGTAGTGACGCAAGGTGTGTGCCTGATAAGGATGCGCAAGGCAGGCTTCCTCGTCAATTTCTATACCCAGACCAGGTTTGTCCGGAATCAAGATAGAGCCATCTTCATAAGTGAGTTCTTCATTGGTGATGTCACGACGCCATGCCACATCACGATACATGATCTCCAGAATGCAGAAATTCGGACAGCAGGCAGCCAGCTGCAGCGTGGCGGCGTTAGCCACCGGACCGCTGGGGTTATGCGGCGCAAAGGGTATGTAGTGCGCTTCCGCCATGGCAGCGATTTTCTTCATTTCCATCATGCCGCCGGCGTGGCTGACATCTGGTTGAATATAATCAGCGGCGTGCATGTTCAGCAGGTCTTTGAACGATGTCCGCGTATACAGCCGCTCACCGGCAGCGATGGCAACCGGCGATTGATCATGTACGGCCTTTAAAGCATCAAGATTATCCGGCGGGGTTGGTTCTTCGAAAAACAATGGCTTGAAGGGTTCAAGTTCCCTGGCAATTTTAACAGCGGTCGTCACATTGAACCGGCCGTGGCCTTCAATCAGCAGATCAACCTGATTGCCAACAGCTTCGCGAACCATGGCCACGCCTTGCAGCGCTGTATCCCGTTCAGCGATGCTCATATCCATATAGCTTTTCCCGAAAGGATCCCACTTCAGGGCCGTCACGCCCCGGGCCACAGCCTCCCTGGCCTTTTCCCCGAACTGCTCCGGGGTCCTGGCGCCGGCAAACCAGCCATTGGCATAAATCCGGACACGATCGCGCACCTTGCCGCCCAGCAATTGATAAACCGGAACATTCAGGTGCTTGCCCAGTATATCCCACAGCGCCATCTCAACGGCGGAGAGGGCAGACATGAGGACAGCGCCGCCACGCCAATAGGCATCACGATAGATGTCGTGGTAGTGCTTTTCTATTTCAAACGGGTTCTTACCGACCAAGTAGGCGCGGATATGTTCGAGTGCGCCCTCCAAAGCCTTTTCTTTGTATTCCAGTGTGGCTTCTCCGACACCTGACAAGCCTTCGTCCGTATCAATTTTTACAAAGACCCAGTTTGTGCGGTAACAGTCCACGGTAAACGTTCTCAGGTCTGTCACGATCATGGGGTACCACCTTTAATCCTGAATACGCACCTTGATTACGCACTTTTTAACCGGCGTGCTTATCTCAAAAGCGAGACCCGGCGCGTGGGCGTCTTCCGGAAAAAAGATGGCTACTGTTCCGGCAGGCGCATTCATAAATGTTGTGTGGACGTCTTGAATATGTCCCAGAACGCAGTCGCCTTCTTTGGCATAGGGCTGCGTTTCATTGAGATGGTCCAGCGGAGCATAACCCATGCGCTCGTGGCCGGATACGACCACCTGAATGTCGATATAGTCCCGATGTGCCTCATACAATGGTTTCGAGGTGCGGGTTTCATAGATGAAGCAGTTGCAGTAAAGCCTGTCGCCATCGATCTCATGACGACCGGGTTCCAGTTCTGAAAGTTTTGTTTCCGCAAGCCAGCAAAGACCTCGGGCAATGGCTGGCCCCAGTGCGGCATATTGTTCCAGATGGGTAAGATCGGGCAGTATCATGTCATTTCCTCCCCAATAGTGTTGTCACTAGACATGGTTATACCAGATTGTGTTTTCTTTTGCCAGGTTTCAGGGACGCGGGATCAGCTGCCTTGCTTGTCGCGGTCGTCCGATTGACCGTCACGTACAGATCTGGCTGTGCGGCTGACCGCTACGATCAGGGCCTTCTTGACCCCTGCTACAGCCGATACGCGTTCAACCAGGTCCAGGTTGGCTTCCTGCAGGCTGACATCATAGATGAGGTTCAGCTGGCTGCCGTCCTGGCGGCGTTCCACCTGGCGGGTCTCCAGTTCGGCCAGCAGCGGGCTCAACTGCGGCCAGGCCGTCTGGTCACAGCTGATGATAAAGTGGTAGGCGGTCCGGGCCAGGCGGCGGTGCACAAGCAGGTAACCGCCCAGGCAGACCAGGAAGTTACACAGCAGCACCGGGACGGCAAGTCCTATGGCGATGAGCAGACCGGACAAGATCGCCCAGATGATGAACGCCAG
>JAAYLM010000348.1 GCA_012521915.1 Oscillospiraceae bacterium
AGGCTGATGTGCGTGCGATCCGCCTGGAGCAAGCTACTGAGAATCAACGCGTCGGCACGCGCTTTGAATTGATCAGCCCCTGGTGTCAGGGTACCGTTTTTGTCGGCATGCCCGGCCGCTTTAATGTGTCCAATGCCCTGGCAGCCATCGCTTGTGCCGGACTCTCGGGGGCCTCTTTATCCGCGATTCGTGAAGGGCTCAGCCAAATCGCCGTACCCGGCCGCACACAGCCGGTGCCAACACAGCTGCCTTTCCAGGTAATCGTCGATTATGCCCATAATGCGGCCAGTCTGGAGCATCTGCTGCTCACCCTGCGCGACTATGTGGCTGGCCGCCTTATTGTCGTCTTCGGCAATGGCGGCGACCGGGCCCGCTCGCGGCGGTTTGAAATGGGGGAGACAGCCGGCCGACTGGCTGACCTGACCGTCATCACGTCTGACAACCCGCGCACAGAAGACCCGCTGGCTATCATTCAGGATATCCTGAGCGGGATCGGGCCGACCGGCGGCGCCTGCCATGTTGAACCTGACCGGGCAACAGCCATCGGCTGGGCCATTCAGATGGCTGAACCAGGCGATATGGTGATCATTGCCGGAAAAGGTCACGAGAATTACCAGATATTCAAAGACCGCACCATCCATTTTGATGATGCGGAAACGGCGGCTGCCTGTCTCGCTGCCCTGCAGGATGTCCGTCATGCCGGAACTGACGCTTAAGCAAATCATGGATTGGAGCGGTGCTGCCCTGATCAGCGGTGATGCCTGCGACCCTCAGACCGTCATCAGCGGTGTCTGCAGCGACACGCGGCAGCTGCGGCCAGGTGCCCTGTTCATTGCCCTGCGCGGCGACCGGTTTGACGGCCACACCTTTATTGGTCGGGCTTTCGAGTTGTCAGCCGGTGCGATCATGATTGACAGCAGACAGGCCTTCAGTGACCTGCAACAAGACGAACAAAACGGTGTCTGCTCCGGGTTTTGCGGCCATATTCCTGTTTTGCTGGTGCGGGACACCCTGCAGGCGTTGCAGGATCTTGCCGCTGGTTACCGGCAGCTGCTCCAGGTTCCGGTCATCGCTGTGACCGGAAGTGTCGGTAAAACATCAACCCGCCAGATGATCGCGGCCTGCCTGGCACCAGCCTTGCGTGTCCACCAGACAGAAGCCAACCTCAACAATGAGATCGGCCTGCCGCAGACCCTTCTGTCGTCGGAGCCGACTGATCAGGCTGTTGTTCTGGAAATGGGCATGCGCGCTGCCGGTGAGATTGCGCTGCTCAGCCGGGTGGCAAACCCGGATATCGCGATCATCACCTGCATCGGATGGTCCCATATAGGCCGCCTGGGCAGCCGTGAAGCCATCCTGGAAGCCAAGTGGGAAATTGTGTCCGGTTTGAGGCCAGGCGGCCTGCTTATTATCAACGGCGATGATCCCCTGCTTGTCCAGGCTGCCGCGACGTTGTCTGAAGAATATCGCCTGGCGGTTGTCTGCACGACTTCTGCAGGTTTGTCTGCTGCCCGGAGTCTGGCCAGACCGGTTGCCTGTGTCCTTACCGCCGGCCAGGTTTCCGCCACCGCAAACCAGACCGCTTTCAGCGTTCAGCTGATGTTGCCGGAACAGCCGCATGCCGACGCCGCGGCGGTGACACTGCCTTTCCCCGGCCAGCATCATATCCGCAACACCCTTTTCGGGCTGGCGGCAGCCTGGGCGCTGCAGCAGGATCTGACTGCCTCTGCGGGCGGTGCCGCGGCCTGCAGTTTCGCCGGCAACCGCCAGCGTGTCATCCAGGCTGGCGGCATGACCATCATGGATGATTCCTATAACGCGTCGCCTGAATCGATTGCCGCGGCCCTGGAAGCCCTGTCTGTTCTTGCGGGTGACAAAGGCCGCAAAATCGCCGCCCTCGGCTGCATGCTGGAACTGGGCCTTTTTGCCGCTGAAGCGCACCGCCAGGTCGGTGAACAGGTTGCGTCACATGGTTTCAGCCTGCTGCTTGTTTACGGAGCTGAAGCGGAAGACTACCTGATCGGTGCCCGCACCCTGCAGCCGGAATTGCCTTCCTGCTGCTGCGCGGACCAGAACGAGATGGCGGATCGATTGGCGGCTGCCCTGCGTCCGGGCGATTTCCTGCTGATCAAAGGATCCCGGGCATATGCTATGGAACAGGTGACCGATCGCCTGATCAAACTGCTTGCCTCTTCGCCTAGAAAGGAAACCGGCCATGACCTGGCGTGAACTGCTGACAACTTTGCTGCCTGCGGCGGTCGTGCTGCTGCTGACCCTTTTGTGCGGGCTGGTCGGCCTGCCTTTGCTGCGCCGGCTGCGCGTCGGACAGGTGGTGCGTGATGACGGTCCGAAAAGTCACCTTAGCAAAAGCGGTACCCCGACCTTTGGCGGATTCTTTTTCCTGCTGCCCCTGGCCGGCATGGGCCTTGTATCCCTGTTGCATCCGCGTCTGCCAACGCAGGTGGCTATGGTTGTTTTGCTGATGCTTTTGTTCGGCCTGGTCGGTTTCCTCGATGACTGGATCAAGGTCAGAGTGTCAAAGAAAGGCTTGTCAGTGAGGCAGAAAACACTGCTGATGCTGTTGATCAGCATCGCTTTCAGTGTTTATTACTTGTACCTGTCGCCGGAGGCAGCCTATTTTCTTGTACCGTTCAGCGGGCAGAAATTGATGATCAGCGGCTGGTATCGCCTGCCCTATAGTGTATTTGTCATTCTTGTTTTGTTTTTCACCAGCAACTCTGTCAACCTGACCGATGGCGTTGATGGCCTGGCTGCGTCAGTCACGACATTGGCAGGCATCGGTTTCTGGGCTGCTGGTGTTTGGCTGATGCCGGTGACTGAGGGAACGCTGGCCGGTGCCATAGTCTCCCTGGCCCTGGCTGCCGGCTGCCTTGGTTTTCTGGCCTTTAACCGCAACCCGGCCAAAGTCTTCATGGGCGATACCGGATCCCAGGAGCTTGGTGCTGGCATCACGGGGATCGCGCTGCTCTATGGGGCACCCTGGCTGATCCTGTTGATCGGTGTCGTCTACATGGCTGAATCCTTGTCTGTCATCATACAAGTTGCCTATTTCAAGCGTACCGGTGGCCGGCGCATCTTCCGCATGTCACCGATCCACCATCATTTTGAGCTGGGCGGCTGGACGGAAAAAAAGATTGTCCGTGTTTTTTCGGCGGTTACACCGGCCGGGTCTGCTGTCGGCCTGCTGCTACTGCTGTAAGGGAAGGTAACCTTCCAGAAACTAAAGGAGAACGTAGACATGAAGCGGG
>JAAYLM010000349.1 GCA_012521915.1 Oscillospiraceae bacterium
CATTTTGCTACCTCCGAATCATCATGGTTAGCAGCAAGTCTGTCTTGTGCCGCAGTGCGTGAATCGGATCCATCAAGCTCTGTGTCGCCGACATCAGCTTGTTTGAGATGGCGCTTGTGAAAAACATCATAAATAAGCGGAACCACATATAAAGTCAACACGGTCGCGTACAATAAGCCGCCAATGGTAACAACAGCCATAGGCTGAGTCATCTCGGCGCCCTGACCGAAACCTGCAGCCATGGTGATCATCGCCAGGATGGTGGTGAATGCGGTCATTAAGATGGGGCGAAGACGCAGAACACCTGTTTCCAGTAACGCCTGTTTCCGCTCCATCCTGTTTTCACGCAGTTGATTGACCGTGCTGACAAAGACGATACCGTTATTGACGACGACGCCGGCCAGCACAAGAAAGCCCAGAGCGGCGATAACTGACAGTTCCATGCCCAGAATCCAGAGCAGCAGCTGACCGCCTGTGAAAGCAAGCGGCAGGGTGAAAAGAACAATAAACGGAGAAAGCAGGCTCTGAAACTGGGCTACCATGATCAAGTAGATGAAGAGGACAGCCAGGGCAAGCATCAGGAAAAGATCGCCCAGCGCATCATGAATCATGGCATTCTCACCACTGATTTCCAGGCTGATGCCAGTCGGTAAATCAATGCTTTGCAGTAGAGGTTCTAAATCCCGACTGACCAGTCCGATGTTATGACCTTCTGCCAGAGTTGCCGATACCTCCAAATAACGCGACTGGTTTTCACGGTTGATCGACTGCAGGGATGATGCTGTTTCGATCCGGGCAATCTGGTTGAGCTGTACCTGATGTTCAACACCAGCCTGATCGGTGTGTTCAATGACAAAACGTCCCAGGTTTTCACGTGTCAGGGCTTTATCTGCCTCTGGTTTAAGCAGTACAGGGATGTTTTCGATGCCGTCTGTAAGGACGATGGCTTGCTGTTCTTGCTGCAGGGCAGTTGCCAGTTTCTGGTAAATTTGCGCGACTGTCAGGCTATAACGCATAGCCTTGTCCTTGTCGACAATGATTCGCAACTCCTCACCGTTTTGATCCAGACTGGACACCACTTCAGCGATGCCGTCTGTTTCTTGCAGGACAGCGATGACCTCTGTGGCCACCTGGCCCATCATATCAAAGTCCTGACCTCTGATTTGAACGGTGATGCCGCTGTCGCCCAACATACCCATATTCATATTAGCCGCGCTGACAGAGACCTCTCCGGGCAGATCTTCGGTTAGCCGCGAAATTTCGCGTTCAATATCATGGTTGGACAGATCACGTTTCTCTTGAAGCAAAATATAAAATGATGTGGAGCGGCTGTCCTGTCCGCCACTGCCAAATCCCATCAGGGAAGAGCCTCCTGACATAGCCCCGACGTACGCCACCGCGTCAATAGTTAAAATGTGCTCGCTGACCTGGTCGGCGGTAAGCTTTGAAGTGTCCGCGTCACTGTCATCCGGCATGACGAGGGTCGCGCTCATCTGGGGCGAATCGATTTCCGGGATGAAAGCCGTTCCTATGATGGTGATGCTGTAAAGAC
>JAAYLM010000350.1 GCA_012521915.1 Oscillospiraceae bacterium
TACACTGCAGAATTGGCAGTTCTCAAAAAACTGCGAAGCGGCAGTCCAGACATGCGCCGGGCTTGATCTCTCAGTTCTTTTGCCAGTAAGCAAATCAACGTGGATCATCAGTGTTCCAGACAATGTTGCAAATACTATACCTGCAGATATCGCCAAACTATAAATCAGTTAAACCTGGAAGACATCATGATTCATATCTGCAGTCATAAGTATTACATGAATGAAATCGTCAGACGCAGCAAGGGCTATAACCCTTTGCTGCCTGTACACTCAGCAGTAATTATCGAACAGGCCGAGTGCCTGGATCGCAATCTGGGATTGTCGAACAAGCAAATAAGGCTGGATCTAACCAGCTTGTCGGAACTTTCATGGAAGATCAGAAATCGTGGTTCTAAGAGTTTAGAAGCAATAGAACTTGCTGACTCAATCGAACAGGTGAAAAGCCTACTGGAATCGTGCTTATCGGGCTCTTGTCGACAGCAAAATGGGTCCGCAACATTTTTAGTACCCGAAGCCGTTTTTGGCCAGATTTCTGATTTTTTGACGCGGCTGAAATTTTACCTGAAAAGGGCCTATAAATTGGATAGTCAATATGAATACCTACGAGTAATGCGATTAATTTCAGATTTGCATGCAAGTTTTACAGAAAATCAACCCTGTGAACTGCGTACAGCACAGCTAAATGATGGCAGCTGGTCTCTGGTCAGTATTGATCGGAGCAATAACCTCGATCTTCTGCAAGAAATAAGGAAGATGTATCTGCCATGTTTGTTGATATCTTCCGCTGATAAAAAGAAAGGATGTTCAGATGCCTGAGAAGAAGATTAGTAAAACTAAAAAAACTAAGAGCCAATCCAAAGAGCCTGTTAGACGAAAAGGACGTGATTACGAAGTTGAGTTTGATCGCGTTTTCCTGGGCACCGTGAAACTGGAAGACGCGCTTGTAAGAGCTGGCATCAAACACTTCTCAGTAAACTCTGAACTACAAGATTGACAGCGTTGACGCCTGTTTGGCAAGTGGGTAATCTGCAATTACCAAATAGGCTGTATATCGGAAATGGAGGAACAAATGCGTCGATTAAGTGGACATAGATATAAGACAGCCATCTATTGCAGGCTCTCAAAGGATGATAATCTTGGTAAAGCGGAATCCATGAGTATTGCCAATCAGAAACAGCTGCTCCTTGACTATGTCATGAACAATAAATGGGATCTGGTTGGTGTGTATGTTGATGACGGTTTCACCGGAACCAACTTCGACCGGCCTGACTTCAAACGTATGATCAGGGACATAGATGATGGTGTGATCAACTGCGTTGTCACTAAGGATCTCAGTCGACTTGGCCGAAATTATTCGATGACAGGGTACTACATCGATGAGTATTTTATTGAACACGGCGTGCGATTTATCGCGATCAATGACAGTGTCGACACAGATCAGGAAACCAATGATTTCGCGGCTTTTCACAATGTGATCAATGAATTCTATCCCAAAGAAATATCGCGAAAGGTCAGACAGGTCAAGAAGGCGAACGCTGAGAGAGGTAGACATCAGGGCGGGAGACCGCCCTATGGCTACATGAAAGATCCTGAGGATAAGTACAAGCTTGTGATTGATCCGGAACCGGCTCGCATCATCAAACGTATCTTCAATGATTATGTTAAGCACGGTAATGCCAGGAAAATCGCCGAGGATTTGAACAGGGACAAAGTGCTATCGCAAGCTGCTTATTACTATAAGGTGACTAAAAAGGCATATGGCCAAAGAGAGACCAGTAAGATTTTGTGGAACAGCAATAGTATTACTAGAATTCTTCATAATCAGATCTATCGCGGCAACATGGTCTCCGGCACAAGAACAACACCGTCGTTTAAGAGCAAGAAGATTATCCTCAAGCATCCGTCTGAGTGGATCATCGTAGAAGGTACACATGAAGCGCTGATTGATGATGCCTTGTGGTATGCTGCCGAGGAGATGCATACCAGTCCGCGTAAACGGGCTTATCATCATAAGAAGCGAAGTAAAAAGTACTTGTTCAAGGGCATCATCTTTTGTAAGGAATGCGGCGCAAGACTTGTTGGATCAGTCAGACATGGCCGCAAGGATTATCGCTGCTCTACCTATAACACCGGTGGAAACACAGCTTGTACAACACATAGTATTCGTGAAGATTACCTGATCAACGCGGTGCGTGAAGATCTCAAGCACTTTGGCAATGTGCCAGAAGAAAAACGGCTTGAGATGGCAGTGAAGATTATCGCGAAAGCGAGGGAGTCAGGGACTGATTCCAGGTCCGAGCTGGAAAAAGAACTCAATCGCAATAAGCTTCGCATCGAGGAAATCGGTAGAATCTCACGTTCTATGTACGAGGACAAGGTTTCTGGTCTCATCACATCAGAAATGTTTGCTCAGATGAGCAGCGA
>JAAYLM010000351.1 GCA_012521915.1 Oscillospiraceae bacterium
CACAAGCTTTCCGCGTTGCTGCTGCCTGTTCTGGCTGATTCCGGGTTCACGGAACAGACCGCCTATGTACCTGTGACCGCTCCGGTGCTTGACCCGGGAGCGACACCGACGCCGAAACCGCCAGTGACGCCCACGCCGGACCCGGATCGTGAACAGGCCCTGGATGTTCTGCGGTTGGCTTCTTTAGATCTTTTCGCCATGCAGGCGCTGGTACTGATAGACCCTGCCTGGCAGTCTATCCTGGACACCAGCCGGGAACGGGTTATTGCCGGTTATCTGAATGATGCTCTGCCACTCTATGCCTGGGCCTGGCAGCCGTCCGGCGGTTATCTGCCGTTCGCAGGCAGCCAGCCTCTGATTGATACTGAAGAAGCGATGGCGACCATCCTGCATTTGTGCGAGGTGGGCATCATCCCTCAGACCAGCATCAGCTGGATTCGTGACCAGCTTTACAACCACACGGTCTTGTATGCCGCCTATCATGCAGGGCAGGGCAGTGCCGCCGTTAAACAAGAGAGCCATGCGGTCTATGCCATGGTTGCCCGGATCGCCCGGATCATTCAAGATGAGGCGCTCTATCGTGCGGCTGTCGACCGGCTCCTCTGGCACCAGGCAACCAGCCGGACCAGCCCTGCGCTCAGTGCATTTTTCCGTGAGGCGGCAAATGATGAGATTTTTGTCTGGGCGGCTGACAATACCTGGGCCTTACTGGCGTTACGCTGATCCGGAGGCACCTCATGTGCAAAATGCAGGCAAAATGCCATTTGATTGCAACATACGGCGATTTTGATATGCTACAATGACTAATGATCACTTTGATGCCACGTGGCCGCAATGACGGTTTTTTTGTGGTGTATGACATGTTTTTTCCAGGAGGGGCAGTTAGCATGAGTGAAATGGTTGAGCTGAAGCCGGAACTTGATAAGCTGATGATGCAGCTGGGCGGGGTGCTGGCAGCCCGCACTGTTCTCAATGACCAGAATGAGATTGTGGAAATCCATGTGTTGAGTGATCTGAGCAAATCACCCAAGCAGCTTGTCCGGGATATCCAGTCAGCTATCATGGCCACCTTTGGCCTGGACATTGACTACAAGCTGATCAGCATTGCGCAGGTCAACAACAATGTGGTCATGCCAGCTGTGCCATATGAACCACGGCTGGTGATTCGCCGCATCACCATCAGCATGGACAGCCAGCATGTGGAAACGACGGTCACACTGGCCAAAGGCGAACAGGAGTACACCGGCAGCTGCCGGAGTCCCCTGTCCAGCCGCAACCGGATCCAATCAGCCGTCAATGCCTGCCTTGCTTCTCTGCAAAGCTACTTAGGGCCAGCCTATGCGATCAGCTTGCTGGATCTGCAGCGCCAGCAGGTTGCCGGCAATGATTGTTTTGTTGTCGGAATGGCTTATACAGCGCCATTCAGTGAATCCGTCCTGTTTGGCATCGCGCCGATACATAGTCCGGAAACCGAGCTGCAGTCGGTGGTCATGGCGGTCCTTTCAGCATTGAACCGACCGATCAGCAAACCTCAAAAAGCAAACTGACCTGACGGCTGGCCGGACACAGCAGTCGCGTAAAACCGTATGAAATGACAGACCGGCCAAGCGAAGCGGAACAACCTGCCTGAATTAGCGAAGGGGTAGAGTCTAAAATGGAGGTTGTTCAACAATGAAATTTAGAAAATTGCTGGGTATTCTTGCATCTCTGCTGGCAATGGTTCTTGCAACTGGCGCACATTGGAGAATTATCTGAAACAGGTAGTAATCATTATTTTCTCAAAATAATATTGCCGGTCTGTCATTTCAAGATAAAACCATTAGAAGCTGCCGTAAGCGGCAGTGAAACCCGGGCCTCTTCTGACAATCATGACAGCGGGGCCTTGCGGATCAAAACATGAGCGGGCATAGCAGATACAGGCGGGTGAGAGCAACCAGGCATGAGAAAAGTCGCAGCTGTTTATAACGTCATATGCATACTGACGGGTATGGGGGCTCTGGCCTACCTGACCTTCAGAGATGCTCAATTGCTGGAATCCGTGATCGCGGGTGTCATTTTTTTCGCTGTGCTGGGTGTGATTGCAGAATCGCAAAGTTTGGCTATAGATGAAAACAAAGCCATTTCTATTGCTTTTGCCATTGATATAAGCGCTTTGCTGTTGTTTGGTCTGGCTGCCGCCGCCTGGGTTTCTTTCTGTACAGCCTTTTTTTCCGTCATGGATTTTGGCCGTGGCCGTAAAGAACACCTTCTCAACACGCCGCCACACAAGAGCCTGATGAATGCTTCCAATTATATCCTGTCCATCCTGGCCTGTGGCCTGGTTTTCCAGCAGCTGGGCGGCAGGTTCCTGATTGAGGCTAATCCGATAGGTATTGAAGCCAGTTTTTTTCAGATCGCCCGGGATCTGCCGGCCATCTTCACTGGCTTGATTGTCTATGTTCTGGTCAATACATTGATGATCATCTTTTATTTTTATTTTCTCAATGGGGCGCGGCCCGGACTGCTGTCGGAATGGCTGCAGATTTTCCGCTGGTCACTGCTCAGTATGATCCTGATCGGAACCCTGGGCGTTTTTCTGACTGCTGTCTACCATGCGTTTGGCTTTCTGGCCGTCCTGCTGTTTTTCGCGCCATTCATGCTCTTCCGCTATGCCTATGTCGGTTTCACATCTATCCGCAAAGGCTATATTGACACCATCAAAGCCTTTTCCGCCGCCTTGGAGGCTAAAGACAAGTATACGGTCGGCCATGCGCGCCGCGTGGAGAAGTACTGCGAAATCATTGCCAGCGAGATGCACTTGTCGGCTGACCGGACCAAGGTGCTTAAATATGCTTCATTGCTGCATGACATAGGCAAGATCGGCATCAGTGAAGCCATTTTGAACAAAGCAGACCGGCTGACTGATGAAGAGTACGCAGAAATTATGAAACACCCGGTTATTGGTGCCCAGATGCTGGAGGGGATCCAGTTCCTTAACCGGGAGGTCAAGATTATAAGGGCCCACCATGTCCATTATAACGGTGGCGGATACCCGGAGAGCGCACTCGAGGAAAGCAAGCTGCTGGAGGCACAGATCCTCTGTGTCGCCGATTCTTTTGACGCCATGACCTCTGACCGGGCATACCGGGCTGCCATGTCCTATGAAGAGGCTGTGGACGAGCTGCAGCGGCATGCTGGCACACAGTTCGCCCCGGACGTGGTCAAAGCATTTGTCCGCGGTATGGAACGCTTGCGGAAAAAAAATGAACTGCAGGCTTACCTGGTCGGGTGAGGGACCATGCGTGTTCGGAATAACCAGGCTGAACTGGCGGCAATCGCGCTGACAACACAGCAGGCATCAGAAAGAGAAGGCCGGCTGTGATTTTGTTTTGCTGTATGGCTGGTGTTTTGTGCGGCCTGCTTTCAGGCGGCCGGCCGCGCCATATTCTGCAAGCCCATTTTGCCCACTGGCCTATGTTGTTGCTCTCACTGTGCTGTGAGTGGCTGTTGGCCTCCTTATGGCTTCAGGAGGTTTTGCCTGATGGGGAGACACATCTGACTGTTCGCCTGGCACTTGCCCTTGCCCAGTATCTGCTGGTCGGTTTTTTTCTTTTCCAAAACCGGCAGAAGGCCGGTATGATCGCTGTACTGACTGGATCGGCCATGAACGGCATGGTGATCGTTGCCAACGGCGGGCGTATGCCGATCGGTTCAGCCATTCTGCGTTATGGAGATTCAGCCGCGAAACGCATCCCGGACGCGCCGCATTACTTTCTTGCCCAGGGACATGAGCCGCTGCTCTGGGCGGCAGACCTGATTCCCCTCTATCCGTATATGGTCAGTATAGGCGATCTGGCGATTGGCCTGGGTATGTTCATGCTCGGTATCTGGTTGACGAAAGCGAAACCGGAATCGTTCTTCCCTGAGAAAAAGTTGAAGAAACGCTCGACATTCGATATACTGAGGAGCGGTAAAAAAACTTCAGAAAAGAGGATGTAAGCATGGGTTTTATCGACGAGATCATTCAACGAGCCAAAAAAAACAAAAAAACAATTGTCCTGCCAGAATCATATGAGCCAAGGACTATTGAAGCCTGCGCCAAACTGCTTGAGCGGGGGATAACGAATGTCGTCATGATTGGCGACCGGGAAAAAATACAGGCGGTCGCGCCGCAATGGGACATATCTGGTGCCCGTTTCGTCGATCCTGAGAACAGTCCGCTGTTTGAAGCCTATGTACAAGCGTTCTACGAAATGAGAAAAGCTAAGGGAATGACACCGGAAAAAGCACGGGAAACCATGAAGGACCCTTTATATTTCGGCGTGATGATGGTGAAGCAAAACGAAGCGGATGGCATGGTGGCCGGTGCGATCAACAGCACATCCAACACACTGCGCCCAGCCTTGCAGATACTCAGAACCGCACCCGGAACAAAGCTGGTGTCGGCTTTCTTCATGATCATCGTGCCGGACTGCGACTACGGCCACAAGGGAACATTCCTCTTTGCCGACAGTGGTCTGGTCGAAGATCCCGACGCCGACCAGCTTTCTGAGATCGCCTTGTCTTCAGCCAGAACCTTCCGTCAGCTGACCGGTGCCGAACCGTACGTGGCCATGCTGTCTTATTCAACATACGGCAGCGCTAAAAGTCCGCTGACCGAGAAGGTTGTTGAAGCCACCCGCCTGGCCAGAGAGAAAGCCCCTGACCTGCTGCTGGACGGTGAACTTCAGCTGGATGCGGCTCTTGTCGAACAGGTAGCCCGCAGCAAAGCACCCGGCAGCCAGGTGGCAGGAAAAGCCAACGTACTGATTTTCCCCGACCTTAACTCCGGCAACATCAGTTACAAACTGGCCCAGCGGCTGGCCCGGGCAGAAGCCTACGGTCCGGTCACCCAGGGAATCGCCAAACCAGTCAACGATCTGTCACGCGGTTGTTCCGCTGATGATATTGTCGGTGTGGCGGCGATCACAGCGGTTCAGGCCATCAACAACTGACCATGCGGGCGGCAGCTGATTGACTGCAGCCTTTACGGAGGGATAGGATCATGAATGTTCTCGTTATCAACGCTGGCAGCTCCTCTCTGAAATACCAGTTCCTGAATGCCGCGAACGGGCAGGTGCTGGCCCGCGGTGTTGCCGAGCGTATCGGCCTGTCCGAAGCGTTCATCAAGCAGAGCCTCAATGGCGGGGACCCCACCACACTGACTGTGGATATGCCCAACCACAAGGTCGCGGTGCAGGAAGTCCTGACAGCCCTGACATCAGATCAACATGGCGTGATCAAAGACATGAGCGAGATCGACGCGGTCGGGCACCGGGTGGTTCATGGCGGAGAAAAGTTCGCTTCATCCGTACTGATCACGCCTGAAGTCAAACGGGCCATCCGGGGCTGCTTTGACCTGGCGCCGCTGCACAACCCGCCCAACATGACAGGGATCGAGGCTTGTGAAGACGCCATGCCAGGCGTTCCCCAGGTCGCGGTATTCGATACTGCGTTTCATCAAAGCATGCCGGCAAAAGCATACATGTATGCCCTGCCATACGAGTATTATGAAAAGCACGGTGTGCGCCGCTACGGATTCCACGGGACGTCGCATGCCTATGTCTCCCAGCGGGCAGCCGTCCTGCTGGGCAAGCCTTATGAATCGCTGAAGATCATCACCTGCCACTTGGGCAACGGCTCATCCATTGCCGCGGTGCGACACGGACGCTGTATAGACACATCCATGGGCCTGACACCGCTGGCCGGCCTTGCGATGGGAACGCGTTGTGGCGATATTGACCCGGCGATCGTCACCTTCATCCAGGAAAAAGAACAACTGGATGCGCATGCGGTCGATGAAATCCTGAACAAGAAGTCCGGCGTTTTCGGCATATCCGGTGTCAGCAGCGACTTCCGTGACTTGTATGACGCGGCCGGGGAAGGCCATAAAAGGGCTTCACTCGCCCTGG
>JAAYLM010000352.1 GCA_012521915.1 Oscillospiraceae bacterium
CGCACTACCTCACCAGGCAATACAAAGACTCGGTGCGAACGTTTTGCATGAACCCCTATGTCTATGTCGTGATGGAACACACCGACGGCATCCTGACCGTCATCGGACACATCTACACCGACCCGGCCCTGCGCAGCGAGAACACCAATTTTGCCCTTTTGGTCAGCAATCGCTTCACCC
Organism: Oscillospiraceae bacterium; assembly: GCA_012521915.1. Classification (GTDB taxonomy): domain Bacteria; phylum Bacillota; class Clostridia; order Saccharofermentanales; family UBA5734; genus JAAYBY01. The sequence goes on from JAAYLM010000352.1 coordinate 181, forward strand.
AGCCCTTCCGGGAGCCCTACCAGTACGGCAAGCGCATCGCCTCGTTGTCCAACATGCTGGGCGGCGGCGTGCTGGTGCAACGCTATGGTGACCTGCTCAGCGGCCAGCGCACCAACGAGCATCGCCTGAGCCAGAGCTTTGTCACACCGACGCTCGAAGCGACACCCGGTGATCTCAGCCTGGTTTTGCCCAAGCGCCACCTCGACAACATCCTGGAGATGATTGCCACGCTGGACAAGCTGGCCCCGGGAACCGCCAACCCGGATACGCTGCTCTACGGCGTCGAAGTCAAGTTCTACAGCTCGCGGCTGCAACTAACCAGCGAGCTGGAGACCAAACTGCCCAACTTCTTTGCTGTCGGCGACGGCGCCGGGATTACCCGCGGCTTGTCCCAGGCCGGTGCCAGTGGCGTGCTGGCCGCGCGCAGCATCCTCAAGCGGACCGGCGCAGCAGGGGAGGAACCGCAAAATTCACCCCCTGAAAAATGACAAAAGGCTTGACGGCCGCACGCGGAATCAGTAGAATATGCCATGTTGCCGCGCGCCTTTAGCTCAGTTGGTAGAGCAACTGACTCTTAATCAGTGGGTCCCGGGTTCGAGTCCCTGAAGGCGCACCACAATATAAAAACCTCGAGAGTGCTAATTTCTCGGGGTTTTTTATTTTCCAACTGGTTAATATAAATACACTGTCAAGACGATTCTTTAGCCCTTGTCTACTATTTGTCTACTACCGAAACAATACGCTTGATGACAATCAATCAAAATAAATGCCATTTGCACATCCAATCCGTAAATTGTGGACAAAAAAGCCATTGATTATGGAGAACAATCATTCGATAATCAAGTCGGTGATGATTGGATGAGCAAAAAGTATTCGTCATAGTCCTCGCGAACTTCAGCAGCTTCGGTGAGATAGCGCCTGTCAGTATCACCTGGCCGGATGGTCGCGTGCACCTGGTGGACCGTGTTCTGGCTGTCAGATTTGCTCCCGCTAAATCGCGCGGCTCTGGTACCCGGTATCTGTGCCGGATCCAGAGTAGAGAAGTGCCGCTGTATTTCGATGAATCGACCGGTCGCTGGTGGATGGCAGGGAATGATATACCGTGATGACTCGGCAGCACATCAAAGCCTGTGGACGTTCCTGCTTCATCGACATGCAATATCTCTGTTATGGTTTTTTCGATCCCCTCATATCTCCGCAGCAGTTCATGTCTGCGGGCGGACTTGCCACCGTCGGGCTACATCCGTCTTCAGATCGACCTGTGGTGCTATGTCCGCACGCCGTCCTGCGACACCTCCTGGCGGAACGCCACCGATAGACCCGCCTGGATCAAGGGACGGGACCTGGCCTAATCCGCGAAGATATCGGTTGTGGAAACTTCCAGTCCGGGAAAATGGATAGATTTTACTACAGCCGGATCCCTGAACAGGTCCATATCTTCGAGCTGTTGATCAGCAAAATAGTACAGCATGACCTGCCGGTCTCTGGGATCAACAATCCAATACTCCCTGACACCGCCGTTGAGATAGACGTTCAGCTTCTTAAGCTGGTCTTTTCCCCGTGTGCCCGGCGAGAGTATTTCAACAACCAGGGCCGGTATGCCTGTATAGCGGTCATTCTCATTGCGCTGTGTCAGATAATCGCAGGAGACAAGCAGATCCGGTTCAACGACATTCTTGCTTTTCAATGCGTCATTGGCCAGTGTGACATCAAAGGGTGAAAAAAACACACGACAAGGCTTTCCCATAAACCAATTATTGAACAGGGTGTATAAATTTGCCAGAAACATCTGGTGTGACACGCCAGGCGCAGCTAACAGATAGATCTCGCCGTCGATGTACTCATACCGGTCTTCGTTGTTCTCCGTTATCTCGCAGAATTCCTCATAGCTGACCCGCTTGCCGGACCAGGCATATGCAGCGCTGTCTTCTTTGAGCATCAGGTCATCAGCCGATTCTTCACAAGCGTCGAGTTTGGCAACAACCCGATCGTTTTTTGTGATCAAAATGGTTTCCTGCTTGCATTTTTCCAGATATTTGCCAAAATAGTTTTTCATATCGGTTGCGCTGACTTTCATAAAACACCTCCTGAGGAAGAATAGCTTAAGCATAACACGTGTAAAGCTATTGTCAATAGCCAAATAATAGTATAAAAAAGACAGGATTCAGATTGAATAAAGCTGATATGTATGACTCAGCTGTTAAAATGGCCATGATAGATATCATACTAACAAAAAATCAATCGCTTTAGCCAGATGCTCGGTTATTATTCCGCTTGTTTTTATATTGGCACAACACCCGGAAGGCAACGAACATCAGAACGACAAGCAGGCAAACAGCAAAGATTGATATAGAGATGGCTATAATCGATACCAATACGGACAAGACCGATTCGGCACCGGAAAGAACCGGATTGGTTGCGCCACCTCTGGCCAGTGTCGATACGCCGTGCGCCCTGTTGCTGATCAGGATGGTGACAGCGACCAGTCCGACACCCATCAGGATCTGCAGAACGATCTCCATGGACAGCCGCCTTGGCATTTAACTATGACCAGATTATTTCACAAAGCACTGATGAGTAAGCCGTAGATGACGCCAAATGTACAACTGCATTTTCGCCATCCCCAACATCTTGTTTTTGAATTGATCCACACGCACCATGGATGGTATCTGAACGCCCATCAGGTTGTAGTACTCTTTTGTTTTTATGTTTGGTGTTTCCACATACACCCGGCCATGATTGTCCCGGCGGCACATCAGCGACTGGGTCTTGCCGGAGAGTTCATTGATCGAAATGCCACGATCCAGGAATTGTTTCCTCATGTTGAGCAGCACAATTGTATTGATGGTATCATGCAGAATCTTGCCTCTGACAGTCTGATCAGTCCACTTGCGCAACGGCAGAAGGCCGAGATATTCTTTGCTTGACTTGAATACACTTTCAGTCTCCGTTCGCTCAAAGTAAGCCGTAAGGAGCTCTGCTGGTGTCAGATCCAGATTGAAATCAGGACGAAGTAACCGAACTTAACCGTATACCAATCCTTCTTTGCAGGAGAAGGCGGTGGCTTTCTTGGCGGCTGCCTGGGAGCCGTTGGTTGAACGGTTCGGCGAACCGCCCGCTGTGGCCTGGCCCATCTGGCGCCTGGAGCCCGGGCAGGAGCGTTGGCAGTGGCGCTACTACATGGCTCAGCAGATCGCCGAAGCGATGGATATGAACGCCTATGGCGTCCAGGGCATCTATCTGTTCGGCAGCACCATCACAGGTGAAACCGGGATCGGCGGCGATATCGACTTGCTGATCCACACGCAGGACGACACGCAGGACGACGCGGATAGACTGGAGTCAGGCGCTGGCCCGGATCAACTTCCTGCGGACAGGACACGACACAAAGCGACTATTGGATGTCCACATCGTGACGGATGAGGATATCGCCAGCGGAAATGCCTTTGCGACCAAGATCCATTCCGTCACGGATCCGGCTACCCCGCTGCGCGTCAGGGAGATAGCGGCTGCGGATCCGCCCCGGCCAACGGGCTGAGCTATCGGGCTGCAACGCCCCATGTTTTGACGAATCGATCAGAGCTGGACATACCCAAGTGCAGTTCCTGCTCGATCGGCTGAGGCGTGATGCCCAGCGTTAAGGTGTAGCTAGGCGGTTCAGTCAAACCCCCGGACGGATTGGCGTCGATCGCAAAGGAGAGCGTGCCGCCCGAGCGAGTCACCAGTCCCTTGAGCGGAACTGAATTTGTGTGGAAACATTTGAAGTATGCCTTGAACTGCGGATCGTAAGCATAAACGGAATAGGCAAACACGACTTCGGCACCGTCCAGGCCAGAAGATGTCAGAGCAGCCAGCTGCTGCTGGTTTGCGGCCGACACCTGGCAGGAAAACAGGATCGGCTCGGAATACCCGCCTTCCCAGGTGATCAGGTTAAGTACGCCGGCCATGCTGACTGATCCGGCCGTGACGGGGTCGATGACGCTCAAATCCTCAGTCAGTCTTAAGCCGCCGATGCTGAGCTGTTCGATGTATCCGACCAGGTTCTGACCGGAATAGGACGCATCGTTTAGAGATTGCTGCAGTCTTTGCAGCGTACTTTGAAGTTCGGTCAGCTGGGCCTTGAGACCCCTGATCTCATTTTCCAGCGCCGTTGCTTGCTCGCTTTTTTCCTTTTCCTGCAGCGCCTTCAGCTGATTCTGCAAGGTCGCCAGTTTGTCCTGCAGTGCGGCGATCTGAACCTGCAGGCTCTGGATATCCAGCTCCAGCTTGACCATATCATCGCTTTTCTCAGCACTGGGCAGCGCGGCCAGTTCCTGCTGGCGGGAGGCGATCGCGGCCTGCAGGTCCTTGATCTGCCGGTCGATGCTGTCCATCTCTCTCCGGATCGCGGCAGCGTCTGCTTCAGACGAGTTGAAGAAGCCCTGCCTGGCATCGCAAGCGAACGATGCAGTGGCCGACAGCAGTTGAGGTGTTGTTTCTTCTTGCCGGCAGCCACCTGCCAGGAACAATGACGCGAGGACTAATACGCTGCTTGCGATCTGCTTCCAGGCCCGGGCACGCGCCTGGCTGTCTGGTGAATCCATCTGTGAATCCTCCTGCTTGTACGTAATGGCCGGGATGTCTGGCAGCCTTATTCATTGTAACGCATAAAAAGCCTTGCGAGAGACCGTACAGGGAAAATACCTTCCTGGAAACAGCATGTAGCAGCAAGCGGCCGAAGCATGAACAGGTCGGTTCTGGCTGCATGAGGATCCCGGCGCATACCGATTCTAATAGCCAGGTGTATAATGGGGGTATCGGCTCGAAAGAAGATATGAGGTGATCTGCATAGATAGAAAAAGCGGCGGCAATTCACGCAAGAAGCGGATCAGCGGTCCGGCATCCGGAGGCGGCGTCTTCCGGCGCGGTTCGGGGCTTGGCACCGGCGGAAAACCGGTCGGTAATCCGACCGGCTACCAGGACCGGCGGACCGGCAGCGGCAGCCCGCCGGGCGGGTCACGCGGATTCGGCTTACCGAGCGGC
>JAAYLM010000353.1 GCA_012521915.1 Oscillospiraceae bacterium
TACACTGATGAAGGAATCAGTGCAGTAAGCATGAAGCGCCGTGAAGGCTTTAAGCGGATGATCGAAGATTCCTTGTCTGGCAAGATCGATCTTATTGTCACCAAATCAGTCAGCCGCTTTGCTCGGAATACGGTTGACAGCCTTACTACGGTTCGACAACTTAAAGAAAAAGGTGTTGAGGTTTATTTTGAAAAGAAAGACTTCGATACAGCAGAAAGCCCGATATTACGGGGCATTTCGGCACTATAGCGAGGCCATTGGTGTTTAGTTGGTGTTTAAATTTATGTGACGTGATGTTACGAATATAAAACGACTATTTGTATAGTGCTTAAAGAAGCATACCATATTTCCCTAATTGAGGGATTGAGTTCGCTCAGCCAGACTCCCATCCGACGATCATCCACGGGTTCTTGTTAACGATCAGAAGCGTGTGACCTGTTTCGGTCAACCTGGTCTCCTCAATTATTGATTCAATCTCGCTCCAGTCAGGCGAACTTTCGAGTTGTTCATATTCCTGAGTACTTAGCAGGATAAAGTAGCGGCTGATTGCCGTCTGATCCTGATACCAGTTCCAATTGCTCTGATATTTACGCAGCTTGATACCGTCGTGATCAACTTGGATATTACGCACATGTACCTGGTCATCTGAGAGCAGTGTGATTGCCTGAGCATTCCAGAACGTGGCATAGCCGTTAAGCAGGTCCTCATCTTTTAGATAATCCGCCAGCTGATGCAGGTGATTATCCTGACCATAATCGTAAGGCATGCGTAGCATCTCCACAGCGGTCAGGCCGGCGTTCAGCAGGATGACAACCAATCCGATGGTAGCAACTCGCCTGCCAATGGTCGAACTTGCCAGTATTTCTCTTCGTACGTTTATTGATTTGTTTGCACGTACGCCAGCAGGCACCTGTGTCGGTTGCGGCTTTACGATTTTGCGCTGATCACCCATCAACCAATGCAAACCCGTCACGGTAGACAAGATCGCCGTGCCCAGAACAGGTACCAAGCGCCAATTGGAATTGCCAAGATTGCCGATTACCACCAGAAACAAGATGATGATTGTTGTGATGATGTGTATCCTGAGAACCCTTTTAACCAGGCAACTGTCAATCTGGCGATATTTGGCCAGAAGCATGGCAGGTACAACAACCAGAACTGTCAGGCCGCCCAGTTTGACCATGAGCATGATCGATTCAAGACTGGCCAGCGACACGCCTTCTCGCACCGAAATGCCATAAAGGGACAGGAGGTTTGGGACAACCTTACCCAGATTATCCGGCCAGGTGTTACTATCTGCATAGGCTGAGTAGGCATTGGCATAACCTGCTATGATCCCATCTCGAGTCAAAACCAGATAGAGAAAGAGCATGCCCAGGATCGAGGCAACCAGCATGATGACCATGAGCTGCAGTGTTTTCCGGGTTTTGCCCGACTGTTCAACTACTGTCGGCTCAAAATAACGTTCCAACAGCAACGAACCGGCCAACGGCAGGAAATAGAGGGCGATGGTCTGGACGCCATCGGTCGCTACGCACGCCGTAAATAAAGCCAGAATGACAACATAGAGCGTGGTTCTTTTGCCCTTTTCGATTTTTTGGATCAAAGCAAGACCGACCAGGATAAACAGGATACCCAAGCTGTAATAGATGACATGCCCCCACATGATTTCCCTGAGTTTGTCGCTGCCCGAGACGAGTAATAGCATGGCAGATGTCAGACTGGCTGTCCACCAGATGCTAAATCCAAGCTGTTTCGCCAGAATGAGAAGCGCCGCACAATAAACCAGCGCAAAAATAAGCATGCCGGCGATATGTACAGAGAATGTCATGCCCCAGATGCTGACCATGGGAATCAGCCACAAGTTGGCGCCAAAGGGAAGTAAGGCGGCATAGCCGAAATCAGGATTGAGCAGCCGACCCGCATCCACGGTGGCTTTCGCCCAGTAAATAGTATCCGTGCAGTCCGACTGGAAATAGCCGCGCGACGGCCCGACAATGTAATAAAGCACGCTGACCAGACTGATCAGCAGCAACAGTCTGGGTGAAATCCAGCCGGCAAGCTTTTTCAAGGTCGTTATCAACCGATTTCGCTCAAGTATTTGCTTCATGGTATTCCTGCTCTGTATTGACCTGCCAGACTGCTGACTTGTCAGTCATGCCTCGAATGGCACGAACAGCTTCCATTGCTGTCAGCATGGAATGATCCATGTTGTTATAGCGATGCTGACCGTTACGGCCAATGCAGTAGAGGTTGTCAAACTTATCCAGCCAGTCACGCACCTGATCAAAGTGTTCATAAGAACCAAAGTATGCCGGATATGCCTTTTTGACACGCAAGCGGACTGCATCCAGCACGCTGTCAGCTTGAATCAGACCGATTTTCACGAGCTCGTCGATGGCATACTGGATGAACTTCTCCTCACTCATCCGCCAGTAATCGTCATTCTCATTGCAAAAGTATTCAAGGCCGATCCAGACCGTATTGCACGGATCCTTGACCATATAGGGTGACCAGTTGTTGAAGATCTGCAACCGACCCAATCGCACATCATGCTCCTGTATATAAATCCAACAATCAGGAATACCACCGAACAGCGTTTTCATACTGGTATCATTCACCAGATCCAGATGTTTGACTAACAACCCAACTGTCATGAAATCACGATAAGGCAGAGCTGTGGCAACCTCCTTGACCTGTGGTGGCACAGTTACTGCCATCGAGTCAATCAGATCCTTGATTGGCATCGTAGATAGAAAGTAATCGCCGGTAAATGTGTGCGCAGTCCGCTCCCCGGAGCCAGTATTCAGGCTATTCGGGTCTATCTCGGCTGCTTCCACCGCAACAACATGGTTCTGTTCAGAATGGATTTTGTCGACTGACATGTTCAGGTGGATTTCACCGCCCCTGCTTCTGATCTCATCCGCGAGTGTTTCCCAGAGCTGTCCGGGACCTTTTTTGGGATAATGAAACTGTTCGATCAAGGACGTCTCGGTCACTTTATTTTTCCTGAATGGCTTGAAAAGAGCATTGACCAGCGTTTTACGCAGCGACAATCCCTTGACCCTCTGCGCGCCCCAGTCAGCTGAGATGCTGGACGGATGCCTTCCCCACACTTTTTCGGTATATCCTTCGAAAAACATGCTGTACAAAGGCTTACCAAAACGGTTGATATAGAAGTTCTCCAGTGAATCCTCCGGCAGCTTGCGAAAGGCCGAGTGCATATAGCCAAAGCCTGCCTTCATGGTGCGGGAAAAGCCCATATTGGCCAGTGTCTTCATTTTAAGTGATACGGGATAGTCAAAAAACTTACCCAGGAAAAAGATGCGCGAAACCCGGTTTCTCACGAGCATGACCTCATCTTCCACTTCCGGGTCAGGCCCATGGCTGCTGAGCGGTAGATCACTCCGGCCGAGTTCCTTATCATCACAGGCAGGCGCACCTTGCAAGGGCAGCAATTCCTCCCACAAGGCGTTGACTTCGTGATTTTTTGAAAAAAAGCGATGGCCACCCAGGTCCATGCGGTTGCCGTGATGCTCGGCCGTGCGTGAGATCCCACCGATATATGAGCTGGCCTCAAGGATGATAGGTTTGATGTCAGTATCCTGCAAGAGCTTATAAGCTGCTGTCAGTCCGGCAGGTCCGGCACCAATGATGATCGCGGTTTTTCTCTTATCGGTTGCTAGTGGCATGCTATTCTCCCTTGTAGACGAATATTTTCCGGGCAGCGTAGTTCCAGATGAGTACAAGGCCGGCGACAAAGCACTTCACCAGCACATAGCGAAAACCCACGTGACCTACCAGCGCGACTCCTGCCAGCATTCCCGCTTCGGTCAATGCTAGCCCGATCAACCCTATCAGACTATAGATTACAAACCCCTTCAGATTGTTCCCACGCGCTCTTTGTTGTCGCGAATTGAAAACCAGCAGGTGCGAAAGAAAAAAATTAAAAACGAGACCAGCCAGAAAACCGATCGCGACGCTGATTAACAATGTAATCCGTGATGCATCGGCAAGAAAAACGATTTCACGAAAGAAAATCATTATACCGGAATCGACAAGAAAAGCCAATCCGCCAACAAAAACATATTTGATAAACTCCAGAGCTACAGCACGCTTATATATTTTTAATTCATTCGTTTGCAAATATAAAACCTCCTGCGAAACATCTATTTATTATA